>JBAQPI010000130.1:0-10051 GCA_049305635.1 Rhodoglobus sp.
CCCTCCGCCGCACCGAATGCCCTCCGGGCATTCGGTGCCCAGATAGAGAAGGTCGGCAGCGGTGGACCGCTAGCCGAAACCGACTACGACAAGGAACCAAGCAATGACCATGACCGATCCGGTCGCAGACCTGCTCACCAGGCTGCGCAACGCCAACTCGGCGTACCACGAGACGGTGTCGCTGCCCAGCAGCAAGCTGAAGTCGCACATCGCCGAGATCCTCAAGAACGAGGGATACATCTCCGCCTGGAAGATCGAGGACGCCCGCGTGGGCCAGACCCTCACGATCGACCTCAAGTACGGTCCCAACCGCGAGCGCTCGATCGTGGGCATCAAGCGCGTCTCCAAGCCCGGCCTGCGCGTGTACGCGAAGTCGACCGAGGTGCCCAAGGTGTTCGGCGGCCTCGGCGTCGCGATCCTCTCCACCTCCTCGGGGCTCCTCACCGACCGCGAGGCGACCAAGAAGGGCGTGGGTGGGGAAGTCCTCGCCTACGTGTGGTGACCTGACATGTCACGTA
Organism: Rhodoglobus sp.; assembly: GCA_049305635.1. GTDB lineage: Bacteria > Actinomycetota > Actinomycetes > Actinomycetales > Microbacteriaceae > Rhodoglobus. Next base: position 519 of record JBAQPI010000130.1, read on the forward strand.
TCGGACGTCTCCCCATCGACATCCCCGCGGGCGTCGAGATCACGATCGACGGCCAGGATGTCGCGGTCAAGGGCCCGAAGGGCGAGCTCTCGCTCACCGTCAAGGCCCCCATCGAAGCCAAGATCGAGGACGGACAGGTGCTCGTCACCCGGCCGGACGACGAGCGCGAGTCGCGTTCGCTGCACGGTCTGACCCGCACGCTCATCGCCAACCAGATCGTCGGCGTCACCGAGGGCTACACCAAGGGCCTCGAGGTCGTCGGCACCGGTTACCGCGTCGCAGCCAAGGGAAACTCGGTCGAGTTCGCGCTCGGCTACTCACACTCCATCACCGTGGACCCGCCCGTCGGGATCAGCTTCACGGTCGAGGGGAACAACAAGCTGACCGTCAACGGCATCGACAAGCAGGCCGTCGGCGAGGTCGCAGCGAACATCCGCAAGCTGCGCAAGCCCGAACCCTACAAGGGCAAGGGTGTGCGTTACGCGGGCGAGGTCGTTCGCCGCAAGGCCGGAAAGAGTGGTAAGTGATCATGGCTCTGGGAACCAGGGGCAAGTCCAAGTCCGCGGCGAAGAGCCGACGGCATGCGCGCCTTCGCAAGAAGGTCGTCGGCACCGAGGTGCGTCCGCGTCTCGTCGTCACCCGCTCGGCCCGCCACGTCTTCGTGCAGGTCGTCGACGACTCGAAGGGCCACACGCTGGCCTCCGCGTCGACGCTCGAGGCGGACCTGCGCACCTTCGACGGCGACAAGACCGCCAAGGCGCGCAAGGTCGGCGAGCTCGTCGCCGAGCGCGCCAAGAAGGCCGGCATCGAGGCGGTCGTCTTCGACCGCGGAGGCAACCGTTATGCGGGACGGGTCGCGGCGATCGCCGACGGCGCCCGCGAGGGAGGGCTCAGCCTGTGAGCGCCGAAATTTCTACCAACAAGGAGCAGGACGTGGCCGCTGAGGCTGTCGAGACCGCGGCCCCGACCGAGGTCGTCGCCGACGCGCCCGCGACGGATGTCACGAGCGAGCCCCGCGAGGCCCGCCGCGGCGGTCGTGAGCGCAACCCGAACCGTGACCGCAACAGCGGCCGGGATGCGGAGAAGAGCCAGTTCCTCGAGCGCGTGGTGACCATCAACCGCGTCTCCAAGGTCGTCAAGGGCGGCCGTCGCTTCAGCTTCACGGCGCTCGTCGTCGTCGGCGACGGCAACGGTCTCGTCGGTGTCGGCTACGGCAAGGCTCGCGAGGTGCCGCTGGCGATCTCGAAGGGCGTCGAGGAGGCGAAGAAGAACTTCTTCCGCGTCCCCCGCGTCGGCGCCACGATCCCGCACCCCGTGCAGGGCGAGGCCGCGGCCGGCGTCGTGCTGCTGCGTCCCGCATCCGCCGGTACCGGTGTCATCGCCGGCGGCCCGGTGCGTGCCGTGCTCGAGTGCGCGGGCATCCATGACGTGCTCTCGAAGTCCCTCGGCTCCTCGAACACGATCAACATCGTGCACGCGACGGTCGAGGCCCTGAAGCAGCTCGAGGAGCCCCGCGCGGTCGCCGCGCGCCGCGGCCTCGAGGTGGACCATGTCGTCCCGGCCCGCCTGCTGCGCGCCGAGGCGGAGGCCCGCACCGCAGCGAAGGCAGGTGTCTGATGGCCGCGCGCCTGAAGGTGACCCAGATCAAGTCGAAGATCAGTGAGAAGCAGAACCAGCGTGACACCCTGCGGAGCCTCGGGCTCCACCGGATCGGTGACGTCGTGGTGCGCGAGGACAACAAGCAGAACCGTGGCTACGTGCGCACGGTCGCTCACCTCGTCAAGGTCGAGGAGATTGACTAATGGCTGACGAAACCCCCAAGAAGGCCGCCGCTCAGAAGCCGGCAGCCGAGAAGGCCGCTGCGCCGAAGGCCGCTGCGCCGAAGGCTGTTGCCCCCAAGGCCGCTGCGCCCAAGGCCGAGACCGCCGCTGCCGCCAAGGCACCGGCTGCCAAGGCGGCGCCCGCGAAGAAGGCCCCCAAGGCCGACGTGCCGTCGCGTCCCCAGGTGCTCAAGGCGCACCACCTGCGCCCCGCCGCGGGTGCCAAGAAGGACCGGATCCGCGTCGGACGCGGTGAGGGCTCGAAGGGCAAGACGGCCGGTCGCGGCACCAAGGGCACGAAGGCCCGCTACCAGGTGCGCGTCGGCCTCGAGGGCGGCAACCTCAACCAGGTGATGCGCTCGCCGAAGCTGCGCGGGTTCAAGAACCCGTTCCGCGTCGAGTATCAGGTCGTGAACCTCGACAAGCTCGCCGAGCTGTACCCCAAGGGCGGCGAGGTCACGATCAGCGACCTGGTGGCCAAGGGTGCGGTGCGCAAGAACGAGAAGGTCAAGGTTCTCGGGTCCGGTGACATTGCGGTTAAGCTGAACGTTGCAGTCGACAAGGTCTCCGGCTCTGCCGAGCAGAAGATCGTCGCGGCTGGCGGTTCGGTCAAGTAGCCGACCCTCTCGGGTCTACCGGGTGGGGGCTCCCTGGCGGGGCCGCCACCCGGTTGCAATTACTTCAGTAACGGAGGCCTTGTGTTCAGAGCTGTCGCGCGGATCCTCCGCACGCCCGACCTTCGCCGCAAGATCGGATTCACGCTCGGCATCGTGGCGCTCTTCCGTCTCGGGTCGTTCATCCCCGCACCGTTCGTCGACTTCGGCAACGTGCAGATCTGTCTGGCGAGCAACGCGAACACCGCGGGCCTCTACGACCTGGTCAACCTGTTCAGCGGCGGGGCGCTTCTGCAACTGTCGATCTTCGCGCTCGGCATCATGCCCTACATCACCGCGTCGATCATCGTGCAGCTGCTGCGCGTGGTCATCCCGCACTTCGAGACCCTCTACAAGGAGGGCCAGGCCGGCCAGTCCAAGCTCACGCAGTACACCCGCTACCTCACCATCGCCCTCGCCGTGCTCCAGTCGACGACCCTCATCACGGTCGCCCGCAGCGGGGCGCTCTTCCCGTCGAACTCCGGCGTCGCGGAGTGCAGTCAGCTCATCACCAACGACGCCTGGTACGCGATCCTGCTCATGGTCATCACCATGACGGCGGGCACCGGCCTCATCATGTGGATGGGCGAGCTCATCACCGAGCGCGGCATCGGCAACGGCATGTCGCTGCTGATCTTCACCTCGATCGCTGCGACGTTCCCGAGCGCGCTGTGGGCCATCCAGGCCTCCAACGGCATCGAGATCTTCCTGCTGGTGATCGCGATCGGGATCGTCATCATGGGACTCGTGGTCTTCGTCGAGCAGTCGCAGCGCCGCATCCCGGTGCAGTACGCCAAGCGCATGGTCGGTCGGCGCACCTACGGCGGCAACAACACCTACATCCCGATCAAGGTCAACATGGCCGGTGTCGTCCCGGTCATCTTCGCCTCGTCGCTGCTCTACCTGCCGGCACTCATCGCCCAGTTCAACCAGCCGGCGGCCGGCGAGACCCCGCAGGCGTGGGTGGTCTGGATCCAGAACAACCTGACCTCGGGCGACAACCCGCTCTACATGACGCTCTACTTCCTGCTGATCATCGGCTTCACCTACTTCTACGTCGCGATCACCTTCAACCCAGAGGAGGTCGCGGACAACATGAAGAAGTACGGCGGCTTCATCCCGGGCATCCGTGCCGGCCGCCCGACGGCGGAGTACCTCGACTATGTGCTCACGCGCGTGACGCTCCCGGGTTCGGTGTACCTCGGCCTCATCGCGCTCATCCCGCTCATCGCCCTGGCCACCGTGGGTGCGAACCAGAACTTCCCGTTCGGCGGGGCGAGCATCCTGATCATCGTCGGCGTGGGGCTGGAGACCGTGAAGCAGATCGACTCGCAGCTGCAGCAACGGCACTACGAGGGTCTCCTCCGGTGACCCGGCTCCTGCTCATCGGGCCGCCCGGTGCCGGCAAGGGCACCCAGGCCGTCCGGCTCTCCGTGGCCTACGCCGTTCCGGCGATCTCGACCGGGGACATCTTCCGCAGCAACGTCAAGAACCAGACCGAGCTCGGCCGGAAGGCGAAGGCCTACATGGATGCCGGCGACAATGTGCCCGACAGCCTCACGAACGCGCTCATCCGCGACCGTCTCGCCGAGGCGGACGCGAAGAACGGCTTCCTGCTCGACGGCTACCCGCGCACGACCGACCAGGTTCGCGAGCTCGACGGGTTCCTCTCGAGCCACGGCGCCGCCCTCGATGCCGTCGTCGAACTCGTCGCGGACCCGGATGTGGTGGTCGAGCGCCTGCGCAAGCGCGCCCTCGAGCAGGGCCGCACCGATGACGACGAGGACGTGGTGCGCCATCGCCTCGAGGTCTACCGCGAGCAGACCGAGCCGCTCATCGACATCTACGACGGCCGTGGCGTGCTCCTCAAGGTGGATGCCCTCGGTCCGATCGACGAGGTCACCGAGCGCATCACGACGGCGCTCGCCGAACGCGGCATCGTGCTCGCCGATCCTGCGAGCGCCTGAGCCGTACTCCGCCCGCGCGAACGACTGGCGCAACACGCCGGAATCGCGTAAGCTCGATCCTTGGTGCTTCCGGCCCGACTTCGTCGTGCCTGCGTTCCCCAGGGGACTGAGCGCCGAACCTCCCGCAGACCAGCGGACCCAACTTCTAGCGACGAAGAGGCTATGGCCAAGAAAGACGGTGTCATCGAGATCGAGGGCGCAGTGGTCGAAGCTCTGCCCAACGCGATGTTTCGCGTCGAGCTGAGCAACGGACACAGAGTGCTCGCGCACATCTCGGGGAAGATGCGCCAGAACTACATCAGGATCCTCCCGGAGGACCGTGTGGTTGTGGAACTCAGCCCGTACGACCTGACCCGTGGCCGCATCACCTACCGCTACAAGTAAGGGCCCGCTGGAAAGTAACGACTCGCGGCACACCGCGAGTACGAAGACAGCGAGTGCAAGGAACGAACATGAAGGTCAACCCCAGCGTCAAGCCGATCTGCGATCACTGCCGCGTCATCCGCCGCAACGGTCGCGTGATGGTGATCTGCAAGTCCAACCCGAGGCACAAGCAGCGTCAAGGCTAGGTGGCGAAGGCCATTTCTGGCCTTCGCAGCCTTGACGCAGGCGACCGTCTCGGTCGCCTGGTGGCGAGGTCTGCATAACTGAACAAACAGAGCAGTTCCAGGATCCGCGCGAGCGGTGACACCGGGGGTTGGAGGCCTTCGCACCGGAACCGTCCATCACCTCCACATGACTCCACGAGGAGAAGCCACCATGGCACGTCTGGCAGGCGTCGACATCCCGCGCGACAAGCGCGTTGAGGTCGCACTGACGTACATCTACGGTGTCGGTCGCACGAGGTCGCTCAAGACTCTCGCCGACACCGGCATCGACAAGGACATCCGGGTCAAGGACCTCACGGATGACCAGCTCATCGCCCTGCGCGACTACATCGAGGTCAACTTCAAGGTGGAGGGTGACCTCCGTCGGGAGGTCGCCGCCGACATCCGCCGCAAGGTCGAGATCGGCTCGTACCAGGGCATCCGCCACCGTCGCGGCCTGCCCGTGCACGGCCAGCGCACCAAGACCAACGCTCGCACCCGCAAGGGCCCGAAGCGCACCGTTGCCGGCAAGAAGAAGGCAGGACGCAAGTAATGGCCGCACCGAAGGCTGCTGCGCGCAAGCCGCGCAAGAAGGAAAAGAAGAACATCGCGCTGGGTCAGGCCCACATCAAGTCGACGTTCAACAACACGATCGTCTCGATCACCGACCCCAGCGGGGCCGTCATCAGCTGGGCATCGTCCGGCGCCGTCGGCTTCAAGGGCTCGCGCAAGTCGACGCCGTTCGCCGCCCAGCTCGCCGCGGAGTCCGCTGCGCGCCAGGCCCAGGAGCACGGCATGAAGAAGGTCGATGTCTTCGTCAAGGGTCCTGGCTCGGGCCGTGAGACCGCGATCCGCTCGCTCCAGGCCGCCGGCCTCGAGGTCGGCTCGATCAACGACGTCACCCCGCAGGCGCACAACGGTTGCCGCCCGCCGAAGCGACGCCGCGTCTAACGAACCACCGGCGATCGGGCCCGCATACGGCGGGCTCGATCGCCGCGCATCACCTCTGAAAACTCAACATCACCGACGGGCCAGCCACTCGTCGCATTCAGGTGTCAAATAGCGGACACCTCGCCGAAAGGAATCACCAGTGCTCATCGCACAGCGCCCAACACTCGCCGAGGAGAACATCTCCGAGTTCCGCTCGCGGTTCGTGATCGAGCCGCTCGAGCCCGGCTTCGGGTACACGCTCGGCAACTCCCTCCGCCGCACCCTGCTGTCATCGATTCCGGGGGCCGCCGTCACGAGCATCCGCATCGACGGCGTGCTGCACGAGTTCAGCACCGTGCCGGGGGTCAAGGAGGACGTGACCGAGGTCATCCTCAACATCAAGAACCTCGTGGTCTCGAGCGAGCACGACGAGCCCATCACCGCCTACCTGCGCAAGCAGGGTGCCGGCGAGGTCACGGCCGCCGACATCTCGGCCCCGGCCGGTGTCGAGATCCACAACCCCGAGCTCGTCATCGCGACGCTCAACGACAAGGCGAAGTTCGAGCTCGAGCTGACCATCGAGCGCGGTCGCGGCTACGTCTCCGCGACCCAGAACCGCAGCGAGTTCAGTGAGGCGGGCCAGATCCCGATCGACTCGATCTACTCGCCAGTGCTCAAGGTCACCTACCGTGTCGAGGCCACCCGCGCCGGCGAGCGCACCGACTTCGACCGCCTGGTCGTGGATGTCGAGACCAAGTCCGCGATCACCCCGCGCGACGCGGTCGCCTCCGCCGGTCGCACCCTCACGGAGCTCTTCGGTCTCGCGCGCGAGCTCAACAGCGCCGCAGAGGGCATCGAGATCGGCCCGGCTCCGGTCGACGCCGTGCTCTCGAGCGAGTTGAGCATGCCGATCGAGGACCTCGACCTGAGCGTGCGCAGCTACAACTGCCTCAAGCGCGAGGGCATCAATACCGTGAGCGAGCTCGTCGCGCTGAGCGAGACGCAGCTCATGAACATCCGCAACTTCGGCCAGAAGTCGGTGGACGAGGTCAAGGACAAGCTCGTCGAGATGGGCCTCTCGCTCAAGGACAGTGTGCCCGGCTTCGACGGCGCCCACTTCTACGGCGGCTACGACGACGACGAGACCAACGCGTAGCCCGCGTCAAGAACCTGGAGAACGAGAACCATGCCTACACCCACCAAGGGACCCCGCCTCGGCGGAGGGCCGGCCCACGAGCGTCTGCTGCTCGCGAACCTGGCCGCCGCCCTCTTCACCCACAAGAGCATCAAGACGACCGAGACGAAGGCCAAGCGCCTGCGTCCCGTCGCCGAGCGCCTCATCACGTTCGCCAAGCGCGGCGACCTGCACGCACGCCGTCGGGTGCTCGCCGTGATCGGCGACAAGTCGGTCGTGCACGAACTCTTCACCGAGATCGCGCCGCTCGTCGAGCACCGTGAGGGCGGCTACACCCGCATCACCAAGCTCGGCTTCCGCAAGGGCGACAACGCGCCGATGGTGCAGATCGAGCTCGTGCTCGAGCCGGTCAACCCGAAGCCGAAGTCCGTCAAGAAGGCGCAGGCTGCCGAGAAGACCGCGGCCGCGGCGTCGAAGCCCGCCGAGCCCGCCGAGGAGACGCCCGCCGAGGAGACGCCCGCCGAGGAGGCGCCGGTCGCCGAGGACGTCGCCGAGGTGGAGGAGGCCGCGGCCGAGTCGACCGAGGATGTCGCCGCCGAGACGGTCGCCGCCGAGGTCGCGGATGCCGACGCCGAGGTCGCCGCCGAGGACGAGGCCAAGTAGCACCGGAGTGTCACGAACGAGGGCCTCGCTTGCGCGGGGCCCTCGTCGTATGCGCGCTCGTCGTGTCGGGGATCAGACCGGACGGGCGGCGTCGCCGCGTTCGTTGTCGTGGATGAGCGGGGGCAGTTCCGCGAGCCGCTGCAACGCATCCGCGAGTGCGGCCGCGTAGATCCGCGCCCCCGCCGGGCCCATGTGGATGTCGTCGTTCGCGAGCACATCGAGGTGCGGCTGGATCGCGTCGTGCCAGTTGGAGAGTTCGACCTCCCGCTGGGAGCGCGCGAACTCGGCGAGGATCTGGTTCACCTCGCCGGTCCAGTCGCGGGGGGCCTGCACGTTCACGACGATCAGGAGGGTGTCGTCGAGCATCGACTCGAGGCGATCGAGCGTGCCCGCATCGATCCAGCCGTTCGTGCCGAGTCCGATGACGAGCACGGGTCGCATCGCGCCGCCGGCGATGAGCGAGCCCACGATCGGCTCGGCGTCGACCAGTTGCCGTGACACGGCCGCGTCGATCGCGATGCCCGGGAACGCCTGTTGCAGTTCCGGCACCGCGGCGAGCATGACCGAGTCGCCGATCGCGAGGATCTGGTCGCCCGTCGGCAGCGGCTGGGGGCGCCGGGGCGCCACGCCGTAGGCGGGGCGCGCGAGCAGCTCCTGCCCGTGCTCGACCTGCTGCTGAACCTCGCCGCCGCCCGGATCCGCGGCGATCGCGGCGCCCGTGAGTCCGGCGCCGGCGAACAGGGCGACGCTCGCGATCGCAGCGGTCGCTGCGACGGCGATGCCGCGGCGCCCCTCGCCGGCGCCCGCGAGCACCCCCGAGAGCGCGCCGCGGAACCCGAGACGGCGGACCGGCACCTCGACGTACCGGTAGGAGAGGGTCGCGGCGGCCAGCGTCACCGCGAGCGCGGCGGAAGGCACGAGCCACCACGGCAGGCCGCGCGGTGCGCCGCCGGCGAACAGCACGAGCACCGGCCAGTGCCACAGGTAGAGGCCGTATGAGCGCTCCCCGATCCAGCGCAGCACGGGCGTGTCGAGACCGCGCCCGAGCCAGGACCCGGGAGCGGTGGCACCGAGAATCGCGACCGCCGTGAGCGCCGCCGCGAGGGCGAGTCCGCCGCGGGTCGTGAAGGCCGCGTCCTCGGGGAGCAGCGCGGCGAGCGCGATGACCCCGGCGAGGGCGGCCGCGCCCACGACGGGCAGTGCGATGCGGGTGCGGCGGGCCCGGGCATCCGCGGTGCCGGTGAAGCGCGCCTCGATGAAGCGCGCCTCGAGGAAGCGCGCCTCGACCAGGAACGCGAGCGCGGCGCCGAGGGCGAGACCGAAGCTGTGGGTGTCGGTGCCGTAGTAGACCCGGGTGCCGTCGCCCGTCGCGAGGAGTGCCATCGCCAGTGCCGAGGCGACGGCGATGATCGCCGCGATGCCCGCCCGCACGAACCTGTTCGGGACGAGCAGCAGCGCGAGCAGCGCGAGCGGCCACAGCAGGTAGAACTGCTCCTCGACCGCCAGGGACCACAGGTTGCGGAACAGCTCGGGCGCCGAGGCGTCGAAGTAGCTCGAGCCCTGCGCGATGAAGAGCCAGTTGCTGCTGAAGGTGACGGCGCCCAGCACCTGCGGGCCGAGGCCGACGAGCACGTCTCCGCCGACGAAGGCCGCCGCCGCAGAGCAGGCGAGCACGACGAGCGCGAGCGCCGGAAGCAGCCGACGGGCGCGGCGCGCCCAGAAGCCGCGGAGCCGGATGCGCCCCCTCGTCGCGCGCTCGCGCACGAGCAGTCCCGTGA
>JBAQPI010000131.1:0-2550 GCA_049305635.1 Rhodoglobus sp.
CTCTCGTCCACCGCCTGCACGAGTTCAAGGGATGACAGCCCGCCCGGCATCCCCGTGACGTTGAGCACGAAGTCGCGAGCTTCCGGGCCAGCCTAGCCGCGTGGTTAGGGTGGACGAATGGGCCTGAGACAACAGATCGCTCACGTCATGGCCATCGTGGCGAGGCTCAAACCGGTGCGCGTCCTCGTGCACTACGCCACGAGCCGCGGGCCCCTGCTCGCGGCGGGGCTGAGCTACCAGGCGATCTTCGCGTCCTTCGCGGCGATCTGGGTCGCGTTCGCGATCTCCGGCTTCGTGATCCGCGCCAACCCCCAGCTCGAGCAGGCGCTCTTCGAGCTGCTCGCGACGAACGTGCCCGGGCTCATCGACACCGGCGGCGGCGGCGCGATCGACCCCGACCGCCTGCTCTCGGCGAGCATCCTCGGCTGGACCGGCGCGGTCGCCGCGATCGGCCTCTTCCTCACCGTCCTCGGCTGGCTCGCCTCCGGCCGCGACGCCGTGCGAACCCTGTTCGGGATGCCCGCGCCGACGACCAACCCGGTGCTGCTCAAGCTCAAGGACCTCGCCCTCGCCTTCGGATTCGGCGCGCTCGTGGTCACCTCGGCGGCGCTCTCCGTGTTCGGCGCCTCGGTGCTCGAGTGGCTCTTCGATCTGACGGGCGTCGAGGACGGGTCGGCGCCCGCGACCGTGGCGGCGCGCGCCGGCGGGTTCGTGCTCGTGCTCCTGCTCGACACCGTGGTGCTCGGCACGTTCTATCGCATCGTCTCGGGCATCCGCATCCCCCTGCGCCTGCTGGTGCCGGCCACCCTCATCGCAGCCGTCGCCCTGGGCGTGCTGAAGGCCCTCGGCACGACCCTGCTGGGCGGGACGACCACCAACCCGCTGCTCGCGAGCTTCGCGGCCATCATCGGCCTGCTCATCTGGTTCAACTTCGTCTGCCAGGTGATCCTCATCGGCGCTGCGTGGATCGCGGTGTCGGCGCAGGACCGCGGCCTCGACCTGCGGGTGCACCGGGTCGAGCGCGCGAGCCCCTCGGGCACGGACGCGGCGCTCTGAGGGGTGCGGCGGCGTGGACCGGCAGCGGCGGTGCGGCGGACGAACTCCGATTGACGGCGGAGCCGCCTAGGCTCGGTGCCATGGCACGTCCCCTGCGCATCGCGACCGTCAACGTCAACGGCGTGCGCGCCGCCTTCCGCAAGGGCATGGGTGAGTGGCTCGCCGGCCGCGGCGTGGACATCCTCGCGTTGCAGGAGGTGCGGGCCTCGACCGAGGACCTGGAGGGGCTGCTCGGCGACGAGTGGGACATCCTGCACGACGCCGCGAGCGCGAAGGGGCGCGCCGGGGTCGCACTCGCCTCGCGGGGCAAGGCCAGCATCCACCGGGTCGCGCTCGGCACCGAGGACTTCGACAGCGCGGGCCGCTGGCTCGAGGCCGACTACGAGGTCGGCGACCGGGTGATCACCGTGGTCAGCACCTACGTGCATTCCGGCGTCGCCGACGACGAGCCCAAGATGATCGAGAAGTACAAGTTCCTCGACGCCATGACCGCGCGGATGCCGGAGCTCGCCGCCCACGGCGACCTCGCCCTCATCGTCGGCGACCTCAATGTCGGGCACCGCGAACTCGACATCCGCAACTGGCGGGGCAATCGCAAGAACGCCGGATTCCTGCCGCGCGAGCGGGCCTACTTCGACCGCTTCATGGGCTCGGTCGGTGAGCCGGTGGAAGGGGTCGACGGCACCATCGGCCCCGGGCTGGGCTGGGTGGATGTCGGCCGACGCTGGGCGGGCGAGGTCGACGGCCCATACACCTGGTGGTCGCAGCGCGGGCAGGCCTTCGACAACGACACCGGCTGGCGCATCGACTACCACCTCGCGACCCCCGCCCTCGCGGCCGCGGTCGCGAACTACACCGTCGACCGGGCGGCCGCCTACGACCAGCGCTGGAGCGATCACGCGCCGGTCGTGGTGGACTACGCCGTTTAGTCTTGTCGGGTGACCAAGCCCCGCCTCTTCTCCGGCATGCAGCCCTCCGCCGACTCGCTCCACATCGGCAACTACATCGGGGCGCTGCTGCAGTGGAAGCAGCTCCAGCGCACGCACGACGCGATCTTCTGCGTCGTCGACCTGCACGCGATCACGGTGCCACAGGACCCGAAGGCGCTGCGTGAGCAGACCCGGCGCACGGCGGCGCAGTACATCGCGGCGGGCATCGACCCGGCCGAGTCCATCCTCTTCGTGCAGTCCCACGTGCCCGCGCATGCCGAACTGGCCTGGGTGCTCAACACCCTCACCGGCTTCGGCGAGGCCAGCCGCATGACGCAGTTCAAGGACAAGTCCTCGAAGCAGGGGGCGGATGCCGCATCCGTCGGCCTGTTCGCCTACCCGGTGCTGATGGCGGCCGACATCCTGTTGTACGACACGGCGGTCGTGCCGGTGGGCGACGACCAGAAGCAGCACATCGAGCTCACCCGGGACCTGGCGAACCGGTTCAACTCGCGTTTCGGTGAGACCTTCCGCGAGCCCGCCCCGATGATCCTCGAGGAGACCG
>JBAQPI010000132.1:0-8293 GCA_049305635.1 Rhodoglobus sp.
TGGCTGACCCGCACCCCGAACCGCTTCGCGGGCACCAGGTGCCCTATCTCATGCAGCCCGATCGACAGCGCGAGACCCACGACGATGATGAGGACGCCCAGGATGTAGAGCAGCACGGTTTCCACCGGCTCAGGATAGCTACGACTTGCTGTGAATGAGCGCCTGGGCCGCGGTACGCGCCCAGCGCTCCGCCTCGAGCACGTGCTCCAGCGTCATCGCGAGCGGCTCGTGGGCGTCGACGACCGCCTCGACGGTGTGCACGATGTCGAGGAAGCCGATCCGGCCCGCGTGGAAGGCGAGCACCGCCTGCTCGTTCGCGGCGTTGAACACCGCCGGGTAGGTCGCGCCCGCGACGCCGACGCGCTTGGCGAGGGCGACCGCGGGGAACACCTCCTCGTCGAGGGGCTCGAAGGTCCACGCGCTCGCCGTGGACCAGTCCAGCGGCACTCCCACCCCGGGTACGCGGTGCGGCCAGTCGAGGCCGAGGGAGATGGGCAGCCGCATGTCGGGCGGGCTCGCCTGGGCGATGGTCGAGCCGTCCTGGAATTCCACCATCGAGTGCACGATCGACTGGGCATGCACCGTCACCTCGATCGCCTCGTACGGCACGTCGAACAGCAGGTGCGCCTCGATGACCTCGAGCCCCTTGTTGACCAGGGTCGCCGAGTTCGTCGTCACCACGAGCCCCATGTCCCAGGTCGGATGCGCGAGCGCCTGCGCCGGCGTGACCTGCGCGAGCGACTCCCGGCTGCGCCCCCGGAACGGACCACCGGATGCCGTGAGCACGAGCCTGCGCACCTCGCCGCGCGTGCCCGAGCGCAGCGCCTGCGCGATCGCAGAGTGCTCCGAGTCCACCGGGACGATCTGCCCGGGCGCGGACGCTGCGGTCACGAGCTCGCCGCCGACGATGAGACTCTCCTTGTTGGCGAGCGCCAGGCTCGCACCGGACTCGAGCGCCGCGAGCGTGGGCGCGAGACCCACCGATCCCGTGATGCCGTTGAGCACCACGTCGGCCGCGACGGAGCGGATCAGCTGCACCGCCTCCTCGGCGCCGAACGCGGTGTGCTCGACCCGGAAGGCGGCGGCCTGGGCGGCCACCGCATCCCGATCGCTGCCCGCGGCGAGACCGACCACCTCGAAGCGCTCCGGGTTCGCCGCGATGACCTCGAGCGCCTGGGTGCCGATCGACCCGGTCGACCCGAGGACGATCACCCTGCGCATGCTTCGAGGGTACTGTGCGGGCGATCCGTCCGGACGGCCCCGCGCTCTCACGACCTGCCCTTCCGCGGTTCAGGAGAACGGTCGCAACACGCGGCGGCATCCGCCGTGCGTGCCGCATGTCGCGCTCGGAGTCCTGATCCGCGAAAGGGGAACGCGGACGCGCAGGACCAGCGTCCCGGGTCTCGCGGTCAGGCGATCCCGAGGATGTCGATCACGAAGACGATCGTGCCGTTGGTGTCGCCCGTGCCCTCGCCGTAGCCGAGCTCCGGGGGGATGATGACGATGACCTGGGAGCCGACCTGCTGCCCCACGAGCGCCTGCGTGAAGCCCGGGATCACCTGCGCCGTGTTGAACGTCGCCGGCTCGCCGCGCGCCCAGCTCTCGTCGAAGACCACCTTGGACGCCCAGTTCATGCCGACGTAGTGCACGACGACATCGTCGCCGTCCTGCACCTCGGCGCCCTCGCCCTGCTTGAGCACCGCGATGCTCAACTCGGCCGGCGGGGTCGTGTCGGGGATGGTCACGGTCGGCCTGCCGTCCGCGTCGAGCACGACCGTCGGGAAGCCCTCCTGGGCGGGCTGGTCCTCGCCGTCCGCCTTCGGCAGCGGCGGCACGACGGGCGGGTCGATCGAGACGACGTCGACGACGAAGACGAGATCCTGGTCGGGCGCGACACCGAGCTGCGAGGAACCGGTGGCCCCGAAGGCGTCTGCCGAGGGGATGACGCCGACCACGCGGGATCCGACTGTGGAACAGGTGAGCGTGTCGACGATGCCCACCAGGAACTGCTCGCCGTCGAGCGGGAAGGAGGTCGTCGCCTCCTCGCCGAACTCGGTCACCGTGAGTTCCTCCCCGGTGGTGCCGTTGAGCAGGGTGAAGTTCACGTTGACCACATCGCCCGTGACCGCCGTCTCGCCGTCGCCGGCGATCACCACCGTCCGCTGCGTCTCGGACACCTCCGTCGGCGCCGTGAACGTCACGGTCGGCTTCGCGCCGAAGTCGCCGCCCACGTCCACCGCTTCGGAGACCGGACCCGAGGGAGCCGCCTCGCAGTCGGGGTCGGTCGCGGCCGGGGCCGAGCAGGCGGCGAGGGATGCGACGAGACCGAGGGTCACGACGAGCGAAGTGGCTGCGCGCACAGGTGATGGCCTTCCGGGTTCGGGGCTTCCATCCTCCACCATGAATCCTGTGCGCGGCGTGTGATCAGCGCGCCGACACGACGATCCGCGGCTCGTGGTGCACCGGGAAGTTCACCGAGGCGGCGATGAAGCAGTTGGCGCTCGCGTCCGCGTGGATGGCGAGCGCGACATCCGGGTCCCCGGACGAGATCGTGACGACTGGGCGCAACGTGACCGCGGTGAAGGCGCCGCCGTCGCCGGACGTGCGCATCGTGCCCACCGCGTCATCCTGGTAGGCGGTGACGACGATGCCGTTGCGCACCGCCGAGTGCAGGTAGCTGAGCATGTGGCAGTCGCTGAGCGCCGCGAGCAGCAACTCCTCGGGGTTCCAGCGCTCGGCGCTGCCGTGGAAGGTCTTGTCGCTCGAGGCGAGGATGTCTGGGTTGCCCTCGGCGGAGATCGTGTGGTCCCTGCTGTAGCCGCGATAGTCCCGCGTGCCGGATCCGAGGTCGCCCGTCCACTCGATGTGCACGGCGTAGTCGTGGTCGAGATTCACGCGCGGACCCTCCCGGATTAGGCTCGGTTCATCATGTCAGAGAGCACCATCGCAGCCGAGCGGCGCATCGTCACCGCGATTCCCGGACCGAAGTCCATCGCCCTGCAGGAGCGCAGGCTCGCCGTCGTGGCCTCCGGCGTCTCCTCGGCGATCCCGGTCTTCATCGAACGCGCCCACGGCGCGATCGTCGTCGACGTCGACGGCAACCAGTTCATCGACCTCGGTTCGGGCATCGGCGTCATGACGATCGGGCACACCGACCCCGCGGTCGTCGCCGCCGCTCGCGCGCAACTGGGCGAGCTCACGCACGCGATGTTCACGATCAGCCCGTACGAGTCGTACGTGACCCTCGCCGAGTTGCTCGCCGAGCACACCCCAGGGGACTTCGCGAAGAAGTCCGTGCTGCTCAACTCCGGCGCCGAGGCGGTGGAGAACGCGGTCAAGATCGCGCGCAAGTACACGGGACGCCCCGGGGTCGCGGTGCTCGAGCACGCCTACCACGGCCGCACCAACCTCACCATGGCGATGACCTTCAAGTCGATGCCGTACAAACTCGGCTTCGGGCCCTTCGCCCCCTCGATCGTGCACGCGCCCGGGTCATACCCCTACCGCGACGGGCTGGATGGCGCGGCGGCGGCCCGGCGGACCATCGGGTACCTCGAGAAGGCGATCGGGTCATCCGATCTCGCCTGTGTCGTCGCGGAGCCCATCCAGGGGGAGGGCGGCTTCGTCGTGCCCGCCGAGGGCTACCTGCCCGCCGTGCAGGAGTGGTGCACCGCCAACGGCGTGGTCTTCATCGCCGACGAGATCCAGAGCGGCATGGCCCGAACGGGCCGCTATTACGCGAGCGAGCACTTCGGCCTCGTGCCCGACCTGGTGCTCACCGCGAAGGGCATCGCGGGCGGGCTGCCGATCTCCGCCGTCACCGGACGAGCCGAGATCATGGATGCCTCCCACGCGGGCGGGCTCGGCGGCACCTTCGCCGGCAACCCCGTCGCCGCCGCGGCCGCGATCGCCGTCTTCGGCGAGATCGAGCGGCGCGACCTGCTCGCCGAGGCGCCGCGCATCGAGGGCGTGCTGAGGCCCGCGCTGCTCGAACTGCAGTCGAGGCATCCCGTGATCGGCGACGTGCGGGGCATCGGCGCGATGCTCGCGATCGAACTCGTGCAACCCGGCACGACCGAGCCGAATCCCGCGGCGGTCGGCGCGATCACCGCCTTCGCGGCCCAGCACGGAGTGCTGCTGCTGAGCGCGGGGACCTACGGCAACGTCATCCGGTTCCTGCCGTCGCTGGCGATCAGCGACGAGCTGCTGCTCGAGGCGATCGCGATCCTCGGCGAGGCACTCGCCTCGCTCTGAGGGTAGGGCTTCCGCTCCGCCTACGCCGAGCTGCCGTGAATGGCGGGCTCATCCTCAACAGGCGCGCGAATCCGGGCAACTCGGCGGAACCGGCGACCGCGAGTTACCCCGGCGAGCACGACGGCATCGTAACGGGATGACGCGACCCCGCCCCCTGCCGGAGCCCCTCGCATCCCGCCCTTTCGCCGTCCGCGAGGCGGTCACGCTCGGCGTGACGCGCGGTCGGCTTCGTGCCGGGGATCTCGACCATAGCTTCCACGGCGTGCGCGCCGCTCGGCCCGCCACGACGACCGTGGAGCGCTGCCGTCTTCTCGCTGAACGGCTCCCTGCACAGGCGTACTTCAGCCACGCCACAGCGGCTCTCCTGCTCGGCGCGCCGCTTCCGTGGCGCCTTGAAGGCGCCGCGGAACTCCACGTCAGTGTGCCCGCGCCGCGGCGAGCGCCGCACGGGCACGGGATCATCGGCCACTCGGGTTCCGCGCCCGAGCCCGCGATCGAGATCGCCGGGCTCCGCGCGTCATCCCCAGCACGCACCTGGTGCGACCTCGGCGACCTCCTCGCGCTCGACGACCTCGTCGCGGTCGGCGACTTCCTGATCGCACGGCGCAGTCCGCTGACGACACTCGATGCCCTTCGCCGAGCGGTGGCGATGTCGAGCTGCCGGCGCGGCATCCGCACTCTTCAGGCGGCACTGCCGCTCCTCGACAACCGTTCGGAGTCCCGGCCCGAGTCCCGGCTGCGTGTGCTCGTCGTGCTCGCCGGACTCGGAAAACCGGTCGTGAACCAGGACGTATCAGACCGGTTCGGCGAATTCGTGGCGCGCACCGACCTGGAACTGCCGGAACTCGGGGTCGTGCTGGAGTACCAGGGCGACTACCATCGCACGAGCCGCGACCAGTGGCGAGCCGACATGACCCGCAGGTCGAGGATCGAACTGACCGGCCGACGCGTGCTTGAGGTCAACGCAAGCGACCTCGCGAATCCTCTGGACCTGCTGCAGCGCATCCTCACCCTGGCCCGCATCGCACGGCCCGACGCCGAGTTGCCTCGTTTGGCGCTGCCGCGGGTGCTTCGAGCAACCAAGTGAGGCAACTCGGCGCAGCTTCAGTGGGCCGCGGGCGCCGCGTCGGCTTGCATCGTGGCGATGTACTCCCGGATCGTGGGCATCGCCTCGAGCTTCTCGCGGAAGAAGGTGTTGATGAGGTTCACCACCTGGGCCTGCGCGGCGGCGACCTCGGCGGTGCGCGCCTGACCCGCCTCCTGGTCGTCGAGTCTCTCGCGCAGGCGCAGCAGCGACTTGACGAGCTCGGCCTCCTCGTCGCCCTCGAGCGCCTTGACCACCTCGAGCACGAGCGTGTCGGCCTGGGCCTGCACCGCCTCGATGGGGATCGCCGAGCCCGGCTGCGTCGCGTTCTCGAGCGTCACGATGAGCGACCAGACCTGGTAGAGGATCGTGGCGGGCTCATCGAAGAGCTCGCGCACGAAGGCCGCGTCCAGGTGCCGGCCGGAGAGCCGGAACACGTTGTACATGCGCTTGGCGGCCTTGCCGTAGTTGAGATGCTTGGTGAGGTACTTGCGCACCTCCTTCTCGAGGGTCTCGACGTACTCGTCGAGCGCGTCATCCGAGACGAACTTGGCGACCTTCGCGAAGGTCGGCACCGCGTCGGCGTCGAGGTAGACCTCCTGGAAATAGGCGTCGAGGTAGCCGTCGAGCGGCGTGATCGTGCCGTCGGGCGCCTCCCACGTGACATCCAGCACATTGGACGCGTTGGAGAGCTGCGTGCGCGCCGGGTCCAGGACTACCCAGTCGAGCTTGCACCACCCGGGATCGAGCGCGACCTCGTCCCAGCGGTAGGCCACGGGCGCGCCGTCGACCGTCTCGGTCACCAGCTCGCCCGCCTCGATCTCCTGCGCGGTCCAGGAGATCGGGCTGCCTGCCCCGCCGCGCGCGGTAGCGACGGGGTAGCTGCCGAGCTTGGCCTCGAGAAACTGGTAGGTCTCGCCGCGTAGCGTCGAGAGCACCTTGTCGCGCATGAGGCCGGCCATGATGGCGCAGGCCTCCTCGCGGCTCGGCGCGATGATGTTGAGGCGCTGGAAGTAGTCGGCGTCGCCGGGGAAGCTCTGGATCTTGGACTGCGCGGCAGACCCGGAGAGCGCGAGCGCCGACTCCGCCACGCCCGCGGGCCCGGTGATCTCGACGATCTCGCCGATGCGGCGGAACCGCGCGAGGTCCCTGGGGCTGAAGTCCAGCATCGAGACCTTGTGCCCGAAGGTGCCGTTCTCGGCATCCACGAGAACCTCGTCGTCGCCCGCCGCCGCGGCGATCGCCGCGAGCCACTGCACGGTCTCGTCCTCGTCGAGCTCGATGCCGAGCCGGCGGGCGGACTCGGTGATGCGGCGGATGTCGGCGTCGGCGTCGGTCACTGGTCCACCTTCGGTCAGGGCCGGGCGCGCTCTCGTGCCTCGGCCGTCATCATGCGGAACATCTCGGCCTGGTCCTTGGCGTCCCCGAGCGCGTTGTGCGTCAGTTGGCGTCCGCCGAGGTAGCGCGGCGAGAGGTACCGCATGCTCGTCGCGGCCCAGGTCGCCCCGGCCATGCCCATATAGTAGGCCTTCACGTCCAGCGCGGAATGGCCGAATGGGTTGCGACCGAGGTGACGCTGGAAGTAGTCCTCGACGAACATCCAGTCGAATGGCGCGTTGAACGCGACGAACACGGGGAGGCCGCCCTCGGGGGTGACCGAGTCGACCCACGCGGCGAATCGCCGCATCGCCTCGGCGGACTCGACGCCGTCCCGCGCGAGCGCCTCCATCGAGAGGCCGCTCACGGCCAGGGCGCGCTCGTCGACCGCGGCCGTCTCGGGCCTGAGCTCGATGTAGAAGCTCGACTGCGGCTCGTCGACGCGGCACGCGCCGATCGAGAGCATGGCGTAGTCGCGAGGGTTGGGACCCGCCGCCTCGATGTCGACCGAGATGAAGACCTCGGCTCCGGCTGCGGATTGGGCGGTGCCCTCGGGCTCTTCGATCACGAGCATCGAGCCTAGGCGGTGAGCGCTGCCACCGCCTCACGGAACGCCGTCGTGTGGCGATCGACGTCCTCCGTCGTCGTCACCGGGCACATGAGCGCCATGTTGTGGAACGGGGTCATGAGAATGCCGCGGTTGAGCGCGTGCAGGTGCAGGTACTGCTGCAACTCGAAGTCGTCGGCCTGAGCCGCCTCGCGGCCGTCCCGCGGCGCCGAGGCGCGGAAGCTGTACTCGGAGCGGGCTCCGAGCCGGGTCACCTGCCACGGCACGCCGAACTCGTCGATCACCGACTGCACCCCCGCGGTCCATTCGATGGAGCGTTCGATCATGCTCGCGAAGGCCTGCGGCGTGAGCACCTCGCCGAGCGTCGCCCTGATGCCCGCCATCGAGACGGCGTTGCCTGCCAGGGTGCCGCCCACCCCGCCGACGTCGATGTCCTCGAGACCATGCTCCCCCAGCCGCAGGGACTCCCGCACCCGGCGCGCGAAGTCCGCCGTCATGCCGTAGGCGCCGGCCGGGATGCCGCCGCCGATCGACTTGCCGAGCACGACCGCATCCGGCTGCAGTCCGAGTTCCCTGATCATGCCGCCCGGGCCCGCGCTGAAGGTGTGCGTCTCGTCGATGATCAGGAGCGTGCCGTACCGGGTGCACAGCTCGCGGACCGCGTCGTGGTACCCGGGCTCCGGTAGCACGATGCCGATGTTGGTGAGCGCCGGCTCGATGAGCACCGCGGCGATCCCGCCGCCCGTGAGCGCGCGTTCGAGCCCGTCGACGTCGTTGAACTGCACGACCGCCGTGGTCTGCGCGAGCGGCACGGGCGGGCCGATGTTGCCGCGGCGGGCGACCACGTCGCCCTGCTCGTCGAGGGTCGCGTAGGCCTCGTCGACCGTGCCGTGGTAGCTGTAGTCGTGCACGAGGATGCGCGAGCGCCCCGTGACCTGCCGTGCGTAGCGGATGAGGCTGCGGTTGGCGTCCGTGGCCGACAGCGAGAACTGCCAGGACTCGACGCCGAA
>JBAQPI010000133.1:0-13901 GCA_049305635.1 Rhodoglobus sp.
TTCGCGCTCGTGCCCGAGACGGAGTTCGTCGAGGTGGAGGGCGGCAAGCACCTGTGGGTCGGCGAGGAGCAGGTCTATCGCGTGCTCACCGAGATCGTCGCGCGGCTCAACCCCGGGGTGCTGCCCCTGCCCCGTACCTGGGGCTAGAGTTCGGCCTGGCGGGGCACTGCCACCTGGTTGATGATCAGCAGGATCGCGGCGGCGACCGGGATCGCGATGAGCGCCCCCAGGATGCCGAGCAGGCTGCCGCCCGCGAAGACTGCGATCACGACGATCGCGCCGGGCACCTTGACGGCCGAGGCCATGATCCTCGGGTTGAGCACGTAGGCCTCCACCTGCATGTAGGCGAGGTAGTAGATGCCGACCCAGATCACGGTCGGCGCGCCGTCGAACAGCAGCACGAGCAGCGTAATGACGATCGAGCCCGAGATCGTGCCGACGAGGGGGACGAGCGAACCGAGGAACGCGATGAAGGCGAGGAGCGCTGAGTAGCTCACCGGCATTCCCAGCAGCGGCAGGACGAGCGTCAGGAAGACGAAGGAGAGCACGCCGTTGACGAGCGCGAGCGCGCTCTGCCCGATCACGTAGCGGCCCACCGAGGTCGCGACCTGCTCGGCGAGGTGCACGAAGGTCTCACGCCGCGATGCCGGCACGAGCTGATACAGGCCGCGCTTGATGCTCGTGAGCGAGGCGACGAAGTAGATCGTGAGGATGAGCACGATGATCGCCCCGGTCGCGCCGTTCGCGATGGTGGCGCCGACGGCGAGCACGCCGCCGCCAATGCTCGTGAAGTTGAGATCCTTGACCCAGTCCTGCGCACTCGCGACGAGGTCGTCGAGGGGCAGCCACGGCAGCGCGGTGAAGATCTGCTCGGCGAGCGTGCCGTCGTTGAAGTCGGAGATGAGGCCGGGCACGGTCTCGATCGCCGTGTTCACCTGTTCGACGATCACCGGGATGATCGCGAACACGAGCCCCGTCACGACGCCGAGCAGCGCGACGAGCACCGTGACGATGGCGGCCCAGCGCGGGAACCTGCGGCCCTCGAGCCACGACACGAGCGGGTCGAGGCCCAGCGCGAGGAACAGCGCGGCCCCGACGTAGGTGAGCACCGTGGCGAGGCTGCCGACCACGCTGCCGAGCGCGAGGGCGACGAGCACGCCGAGTCCGCCGAGCAGGCCGATGCGGAACGGGTTCTGGATCTTCACGCGGGGCCCCTGGTGTCGTCGAAAAGCATCGGTCAGTTCTCGGCGGTGACCTTCTCGGCCTCCTGCAACACGCCGCGGAGGTTCTCGAAGTACCCCGCGACGGTGTCGCGCTCAATCCTAATCTTCGCCAGGCGCTCCTCGGCCTCGGCCACGAGTTCGGCGCCACGGCGCTCGGCGTCGGCGATCATCGCGCGCGAGCGGGACTCGGCGTTCTCGAGCACCTCCTTGGCGCGGGCCTCCGAGGTCTCCCGCAGCGTGCGGGCCGTGGCCTTCGAGCTCGATTCGAGGGTCTGCGCCTCGCGCCGTGCCTGCTCGGCCTGGCTGACGGCCTCGGCGAGCTGCGCCTGGGCCTCCTCGAGGTACTGCTGGGTCTGGGCGGTCGCCTCCTGGTGCTTGGCGAGCAGCTCCTGCTCGGCCTCGTCCCGGCGCCGGGTGAGATCCACCTCGAGGTCGACCCGCGCCTGCTCGGCGTCCCGCAGCAGCGTGCTGCGGGTCTCGTCGGCCTGGTGCGCGAGCGCCGCGCGCGTCGACTCGGTCTCGCTCGCGAGCTCGGCCCGCTGGCGCTCGATGTCGCGGGCCAGATCCGAGGTCTGCTTGTCGGTGTCGAACTCCAGCTTGGCCCTCGCCTCGCTGATCTCGGCCTCGAGGGCGGCACGGCGTTGGGTGATCTCCGCGCCCAGTGCCGCGCGCTGCTCGGAGATCTCCTTGTTGAGCGATGCCCGTGCCGATGCGTTCTCGGAGGCGAGCGCGTTGCGCGCCGCCTTCACCTCCGCCTCCAACTCCGCCTTCGCGGTCGCGGTCTCCGCCGCCAGCGCGGAACGCGTCGCCTCCGTCTCCGCGGCGAGCGCGGCGTAGGCGGCCTCGACGTCTGCCTCGTGCTTGGCGCGAGCGGCCTCGGTGTCGTTGGCGAGCTGTTCGCGCGCGGCGCGGAGCTCGTTCTCGTGGCGTTCCCGCGCGGCGGCGGTCTCGTTGGCGAGGGCCTCCCGGGCGGTCGCGATCTCGGTGGCGAGCTCGGCCCGACCGGTCTCGAGCTCACGGGTCAGGTCGGTGCGGCCCTGCTCGAGGTCGCGGGCCAGGTCGGCGCGCAGCCTGGCGTTCTCGTTCTCGTAGTTCGCGCGACCGAGCTCGGAGTCGCGGGCGAGCTCAGCAGCGGCCTCCTGCGCCTCCGCCGCCTCGCGGCTCGCGGTGACCTTGAGTTCGGCTGCATCCCGCTCGGCCTCGGCCCGCAGCGCCGCGGCTTGGCGCTTGGCGGTGCTGCGGGCCTCGGCGACCTCGGTCGCGGCCGTAGCGCGCAGCGCCGCGGCCTCACGCACCGCGTCCTGGTTGATCGTCTCGGCCTCGGCGCGTGAACGGGCGAGCAGGGACTCGGACTCGTCGCGGGCATCCGCGAGCGTCTTGCTCGCCAGGAGGTTCGCGTCATCGAGCACGCGCCGGGCCTCCTCGGTGGCCTGCGCCTTGAGCGCGGTCACCTCGGCCTGCGTCTCGGTGCGCATCCGCTCGGCGTCGATGTCGGCCTGGCTGATGAGGCGCGTCGACTGCTCCTCGGCGACCCTCAGGGTGTTCTCGAGCTTGGTGCCGAGTCCCGCGTAGGTGGGACTGCCGGTCTCGTCGAGCTCGGCCTGCAGGTCTTCGTTCACGGCGAGGAGGCGCTTGACCTCCTTGGCCGACTCGGCCCGTTCGGTGTTGGCCCGCATGAGCTCGGAGCGCAACTGCTGCAGCACGCGGTCGACGTCGTCCTTCTTGTAGCCGCGCATCTCGGTGCCGAAATCGGTGTCGTCAGCAGCCATGACTCTCCTCGAGCTCCAATGGGGAATTCGGCCAGTTTAGCGCGGTGGAGCTTCGGGGATCGCGCCGAGCGATCCCGTGACCCCAGCGCCGAGGGAGCCTGTGACTGAGGCCTCCGGAGTGGGACGGACACACCCCGCTCCCAGCCGGCTCCCAGTGCTCCACGCCCGCATCGGCTACTCTTGGATGTCTTTGTTGTTGCACTCCCGCCCGGCGGGAGCCCCTCTACTCGTCCCTAGCGCGAGCGGTCGCGATTCGCGGCGGAGGGCGTCGAGAGCCTTCCGGCCCGGCAACACGAAAGGAGCAGCCCACGTGCGGATCGTCCTCGCCATCATCAGCTTCACCCTCGCGGCCGTCATGATCGTCTTCGGCATCGCTCAGCGAACCTTCCTCGCCGCACCCGACAAGGCCGTGCTGGCGACCCGGATCGAGACGGAAGCCCCGGTCACCGTCATCGACGGCGGCGCCCTCAACGCCTACGTCGGCACCCAGACCATCACGATCACCGGCGCGGAGCAGGTCACCGGTGCCTACGGTCGCACGACCGACGTGCTCGGCTGGATCGGCGACGCGAGCTACAACCTCGTCACCCTCGACGAGGAGGGCGAGCTCACGAGCGAGCTCGTCACCGGCGACGAGGCCGAGGTGCCGAGCCCGGTCGGATCCGACCTCTGGTTCGAGGATTACGAGGGCGGCAGTTCGCTGACGACCGTGGTGAACGTGCCGGTCGACGTCTCCTTCCTCGTCACCTCGGACGGCGTCGAGCCCGCACCCGCCGACGTGACGATCGCCTGGCCCCTGGACAACTCCACCCCGTGGTCCGGTCCGCTGATCGTCGGTGGCGCCATCCTGCTGCTGGTCGGACTCGTGCTCCTGCTGCTGGGCGTCAACGCGATGCGCGGCGGCGGACCCCGGCGCAAGCCGCAGAAGATGCCGAAGGTGCCGCGCAAGCCGCAGTACAAGCCGGGCCGCAAGGCGATCGAGAAGCCCGCCTCCGGGCGCCGCGCGATCCGCCCGAGTGCCGCGGCTGCGACGCTGCTCGTCGGCGCGTTCGCCCTCACCGGGTGCAGCGCCGACTTCTGGCCGCAGCTCAGCGAGCCATCCGCGAGCCCGCCGAGCGCGAGCGCGACCCTCGAACCGGGTGCGGAGATCGCGCCCCCCGCGGCCACCGAGCGGCAGGTCGAGCGCATCGTCAGCCGCATCGCGCAGGTCATCGCCGACGCCGACGCCGCGCGCGACGGCGAACTGCTCGCCACTCGCACGGACGGCGCCGCACTCGAGCTGCGCCTCGCGAACTACGCGATCCGCGGCGCCGATGCCGGGATCGCAGCCCTGCCGGCGATCCCGGCCGGCCCGGTGCAGCTCGTGCTCCCGCAGCAGACCGACACCTGGCCGCGCACCGTGCTCGCCATCATCCAGGACGAGAGCGACACGACCATCGCCCCCGTCGCGCTCTTCCTCGAGCAGCCCACCGCGCGCGAGAACTACAAGATCAGCTACGCGATCACGCTCGAACCGGCCGCCGTGCTGCCCGAGGTCGCACCCGCGGACATCGGCACCGCGCGCCTCGCCGCCGACAGCCCGCTGCTGCGCACGACGCCGACGGATCTGGCGCTCGACTACGCCGACATCCTCGAGAAGGACGTCGAGAGCTCCTCCTACCTCGATTTCGAGGCGGAGGGGGACAGTCTGCGTGAGGCCGTGGGTCTCGCCGCGAAACAGGCGATCATCGCCGGTCTGCCCACGACCGCCGCGGTCGCCTTCGGCCACGCCATCGGCGAGGCCGAGCCGATCGTCCTCGCGACGAACGACGCCGGCGCGCTCATCGCCGTGCACCTCTACGAGACGACGAGCGTTCGGCCCACCGAGGCCGGCGCGGCCGTGAACCCCTCCGGTTCGGTCAAGGCGCTCTCCGGCGTCGCCGTCAGCACCAAGGGCGTCATCGCCACCTACGGCGACCAGTTGCTGTTCTACGTGCCGCCGGCCGGCGGGGATGGCAAGATCGTACTGCTCGGCTACAGCCAGGGCCTCGTCAAGGCTTCGGAGATCGGATGACCAACGCTCCTCTCGGCGGCGCGAACCTGCGCGGCGCCGTAGACCTCTCCTCCCTCGTACGCCCGCCGGCACCCCCCGCGGGCGCAGCGGCACCCTCTGGCGGCGTCGTGCGCGAGGCCACGGACGCGAGCTTCACCGAGGTGCTCGACCTCTCGCAGTCGGTGCCCGTGCTCGTCGAGTTCTACGGGCAGGGGATCGAGCCCTCCCTCGCCCCGCTCGTGCGCGAGTACGCCGGCCGCATCGCCCTGGCGACGGTCGACGGCACCGCCAACCCGCAACTCGTGCAGGCGTTCCAGGTGCAGCAGGTGCCGACGGTGGCGGCGATCATCGGCGGCCGGCCGCTCCAGCTCTTCGCCGGGATGCCGCCCGTGGAGGAGCTGCGGGGCGTGTTCGACCAGGTGCTGCAGCTCGCGGCGCAGAACGGCGTGACCGGTAGCATCCCGATCGGCTACGAGGCGGGCGAGGACGCCGAGCCCGCCGAGGAGCCGCTGCCGCCCCACCACCAGGAGGCCTACGACGCGATCGCCACCGGCGACTTCGCGACCGCGATCACGGAATACCAGACCGCGATCGCCCAGAACCCGCGCGACTCCCTCGCGGTCGCGGGTCTGGCGCAAGTCTCGCTCCTGGCCCGGCTGCAGGGTGCAGATGCCGATATCGTGCGCGCGGCGGCGGCGGACGCGCCGTCCGACGTCGACGCCCAGCTCGCGGTCGCCGATCTCGACGTCTCGGGCGGCCGCCTCGAGGATGCCTTCGCGCGACTGCTCGACCTGTTCCCGGCTCTCGACCAGGCCGCCAAGAACCGGTTGCGCACCCGCCTGCTCGACTACTTCGAGATCGCCGGGGCGGAGGATCCCCGCGTGATCGCCGCGCGCCGCCGTCTCACGGGCCTGCTCTACTGACCTGACCCCCAGCGACCGCGCCCGGGCGGCGGGGATGCGCGGCTCAGGCCGGCGCGAGCCAGAGGCCGGCGAGCGGGGGGAGCGTGAGTTCCACCGAGGCCGGGCGTCCGTTGAATCCCTCGGCGGAGGCCTGCACCGCGCCGTAGTTGCCGACGCCCGAACCGCCGAACTCCACGGCATCCGTGTTCACGACCTCGCGCCAGGTGCCGGCGAAGGGCATGCCGACCCGGTAGGGACCGACCGGGTTGCCGCTGAAGTTGAACAGGCCGACGAGCGGCGAGCCGGCGCGCGACCATCGCACGAAGGCGAGCACGTTCTGGCTCGCGTTGCCGCCGTCGAGCCATTCGAAGCCGGCCGGGTCGTTGTCCTGCTCCCACAACGCCGGGGTAGCGCGATAGACGCGGTTGAGCTGCCCGACCAGATCCTGCAGCCCCTGGTGCACGGGCTGGTCGAGGATCCACCAGTCGAGGCCGCGCTGCTCGCTCCACTCGGAGGGCTGCCCGAACTCGCTGCCCATGAACAACAACTGCTTGCCGGGGTGCGCCCACATGAACGACAGGTAGGCGCGCACGTTCGCCAGCTTCTGCCACTGGTCGCCGGGCATCTTGTGCAGCAGCGAGCCCTTGCCGTGCACGACCTCGTCGTGGCTGATCGGCAGCATGAAGTTCTCGCTGAACGCGTACAGGAACGAGAACGTGATGTCGTTGTGGTGATAGGAGCGGTGGATCGGGTCCTCCCGCATGTACTGCAGGGAGTCGTGCATCCAGCCCATGTTCCACTTGAGGCCGAATCCGAGACCGGATGACGCGGTCGGCTTGGTCACGCCCGGCCAGCTCGTCGACTCCTCGGCGATCATCACGATGCCGGGGTTGCGCTTGTAGGCGGTCGCGTTGACCTCCTGCAGAAAGCCGATCGCCTCGAGGTTCTCCCGCCCGCCGAGCCGGTTGGGCAGCCACTGCCCCTCCTTGCGCGAGTAGTCGAGGTAGAGCATGGATGCCACGGCATCGACCCGCAGGCCGTCGATGTGGAACTCCTCCAGCCAGTACAGCGCGTTCGCCACCAGGAAGTTGCGCACCTGGCGCTGGCCGAAGTCGAAGATGAGCGTGCCCCAGTCGAGCTGCTCGCCGCGCCGCGGGTCGGAGTGCTCGTAGAGGGGCTGGCCGTCGAACTTCGCGAGCGCCCACTCGTCCTTGGGGAAGTGCCCGGGCACCCAGTCCATGAGCACGCCGTAGCCCGCGCCATGCAGCCGGTCGATGAGGTATTTGAGGTCGTCCGGATGCCCGAACCGGCTCGTCGGCGCGTAGTAGCCGGTGACCTGGTACCCCCAGGACGGCCCGTACGGGTGCTCGGCGAGCGGCATGAACTCGACATGGGTGAAGCCGGTGAGGCCGAGGTAGTCGATGAGCTCGTCCGCGAGGCCGCGGTAGTCGAGTCCGGGCCGCCACGAGCCGACGTGCAGTTCGTACACGGACATGGGCGAGTTGTGGGGGTCGGTCTGCGCTCGCCGCGTCATCCACTCGCCGTCGCCCCAGCCGTAGAGCGACTGCCCGACCCGGGACGCCGTGGCCGGCGGCACCTCGGTGTAGCGCGCCATCGGGTCGGCGCGCTTGACCCACGCGCCGCCGGGCGTGCGCAGCTCGAACTTGTACGTGGTGCCGGGCTCGAGGGCGGGCACGAACAACTCCCAGACGCCGTTGTCGTCGAGGCGGCGCATGGCATGGCCGACGCCGTTCCAGTCGTTGAAATCGCCGATCACGCGCACCGCGCCGGCGTGCGGCGCCCAGACCGAGAACGAGGTGCCGGCCACGCCCTCGTGCGGGCGGTAGTGCGCGCCGAGCACGTGCCAGAGCTGCTCGTGCCGGCCCTCGCCCCACAGGTACAGGTCGACCTCGCCGACGCTCGGCACGAAGCGGTATGGATCGTCGGCGGTCCAGCTCGGGCCGCCGTCGTAGTCGGTCTCGACCGTGTAGGCCTGCCCTGCGCCGGGTGCGACACCCTGCCACAACCCCGCCGAGAGGTGCGTCAAGGGGATGCGCGTGCCATCCGCCCGCACCACCGTGACCGCCGCGGCGAGGGGTCGCACCACGCGGATCGCCCAGCCGTCGCCGAACGGGTGCTGCCCGAGGGTCGCGTGCGGCTGCGGGTGCGCGCCACCGACGATCGCGGCGATGTGCTCCGGGTGCAGCTCGGGTAGCGGCATCAGCGGCCTCTCGGGTACTGCACATGCAGCACGTGCACCGGCTCGGTGAATGCGTCGAGGCGCACGTAGGTGTCGCGGCCCCAGCTGTAGCGCAGGCCCGTGATGAGGTCGATGACGGGGAATGCCGCATCCGGCTCGAGCCCGAGGGCGGTCAGGTCCAGGTGAACCATGGTCTCGCGCACCGAGTGCGGGTCGAGGTTGGCGATGACGATCACGGCATCCGTCGCCCCGCCGCTGAAACGGGCCTCCAGCACCTTCGAGTACACGAGGATCGAGTCGTCGTCGCTGTAGTGCACCCGCAGGTTGCGCAACTGGCGCAGGGCAGGGTGCGCGGCGCGGATCGCGTTGAGCCTCGCAAGATACGGCGCGAGCGAGGTTCCCGCCTTCTCGGCCGCCGCCCAGTCGCGCTGCTTGTACTCGTATTTCTCGTTGTCGATGTTCTCCTCGGAGCCGGGGCGCGCGACATGCTCGAAGAGCTCGTACCCCGCGTACACGCCCCAGGACGGGCTCGCGGTCGCCGCGATCGCCGCGCGCACCTTGTAGGCGGCGATGCCGCCGAACTGCAGGTACTCGGTGAGGATGTCCGGGGTGTTCACGAACAGGTTGGGGCGCAGGAACGCGTCCGTCTCGTGCGCGAGCCCGGTGAGGAACTCCTCGAGCTCGGCCTTGGTGTTGCGCCACGTGAAGTAGGTGTATGACTGCTGGAAGCCGACCTGGGCGAGCGCGTGCAGCATCGCCGGCCGGGTGAAGGCCTCGGCGAGGAAGACCACCTCGGGGAACTCGGCGTTGATCTCGTGCAGCACGAGCTCCCAGAACTGCAGCGGCTTGGTGTGCGGGTTGTCGACCCGGAAGATGCGCACGCCGAGCCCGATCCAGTGCCGGACGATGCGCAGCACCTCGGCACGGATGCCCGCCGGGTCGTTGTCGAAGTTGATCGGGTAGATGTCCTGGTACTTCTTCGGCGGATTCTCGGCATGGGCGATCGAGCCGTCCGGCAGCGTCGTGAACCACTCCGGGTGCTCGCGCACCCACGGGTGATCCGGGGATGCCTGCAGTGCGAGGTCCATCGCGACCTCCAGGCCCGCGCGGGCCGCGGCGCCCACGAAGTACGCGAGGTCCTTCTCGTCGCCGAGGTCGGGATGCACGGCGTCGTGCCCGCCCGCCGAACCGCCGATCGCCCAGGGTGAGCCGGGATCCTGTGGCCCCACCGTGAGCGAGTTGTTGGGGCCCTTGCGGCCGGTCACCCCGATCGGGTGGATCGGCGGCAGGTACAGCACGTCGAAGCCCATCGCCGCGACGCCGGGCAGCCGCTTCGCCGCGGTACGCAGCGTGCCCGAGGTCCAGGTGCCGTCCTTGGCACGCCTGGCTCCCTCGCTGCGCGGGAAGAACTCGTACCAGGCGCCGAGCCCGGCGCGCTCGCGCTCCACCCGCAGGGTGAGCGTCTCGCCGAAGGTGTCGAGGCTCGTCACCGGCCTCGTCGCGATCGCCTCGGCGAGCTTCGGGTCGTCGAGTGCGGCCCAGCGCTCGGCGGCGCTCGCCGGGGAGGTGAGCACGGCGGTCGCGCGCTGCACGATCGCGCGCCGGGGCGCCCGCGCGAGCAGTTGTGCGCCGATCTCGAGCATGAGCTCGACATCGATGCCCGCCGGGATCTTGATGGCGGCATCGTGGTGCCAGGTCGCCCACTCGTCGGCGAAGGCGTGCACGCGCCAGGTCCACTCCCCCTCGGTGGGCAGCGCGGCGAGCGCCTGCCAGCGGTCCGTGCCGGGGGCGACCGGCAGCATCCGGTGCACCGTCTCGACGCCGGCGGGGTCGGTCAGCAGCAGCCGCACGCCGATGAGGTCGTGGCCCTCGCGGAACACGGTCGCGCCGAACGGCACCACCTCGCCGCGGTACGCCTTCGACGGCCAGCGATTCTCGGGCTGCTGCGGCGTGAGGAAGCGGATCGGGATGCGGCCCAGCTTCGGCGCGTACTCGGTAGCCACGCTTTCGACGTTACCGCCTACCGGTCGTTTTACCGGCGCGTAATGTCGCTGGCCTAGTCTTCATGCAATGAAGGCCATCCGCAGGTTCACGGTCCGCACGGTACTGCCCGAGGCGCTCGGCGCACTCGAGGAACTCACGACGAACCTGCGCTGGTCGTGGCACGAGCCCACCCGGCGGCTGTTCCGCTCGATCGACCCGCGCCGCTGGGAGGACTGCCGCTACGACCCGATCGCCCTCCTGGGTCTCGTCGGGTCCGAGCGCCTCGCGGAACTCGCCGCCGACGAGTCCTTCGTCGCCTCGGCCAATGCCATGCTCGCCGATCTGCACGAGTATCTCGAGCGGCCGCGCTGGTACCAGTCGCTGGATGACGCGCCGCCGGCGATCGCGTACTTCTCACCCGAGTTCGGCATCGCGGCCGCCCTGCCCCAGTACTCCGGCGGCCTCGGGATCCTCGCCGGCGACCACCTCAAGGCCGCGAGCGACCTCGGGGTGCCGATCCTCGGGGTCGGGCTGTTCTACCGTTCCGGGTACTTCCGCCAGGCCATCTCGCGCGAGGGCTGGCAGCTGGAGAGCTACCCCGTGCTCGACCCGGACGGGCTGCCGCTGACGGTGCTGCGGCATCCCGACGGCACCGCCGCCCAGGTGGCCCTCGCCCTGCCGGACGGCACCGCGCTCTATGCACGCGTGTGGCGCGTCAAGGTCGGACGCATCACGCTCCTGCTGCTCGACACCGACATCCCGCAGAACGTGGAGAGCCTGCGCAGCGTCACGGATCGCCTCTACGGCGGCGGGGGAGAGCACCGGCTCCTGCAGGAGCTGCTGCTCGGCATCGGCGGTGTGCGCGCGATCAAGGCCTTCGCCGAGCTCACCGGGTCGCCCGTGCCCTCGGTGTTCCACACCAATGAGGGGCACGCCGGATTCCTGGGGCTCGAGCGCGTGAGCGACCTCATCGGGGACGGCCTCAGCTTCGCCGAGGCACTGCAGGTCGTGCGGGCCGGCACGGTGTTCACCACCCACACGCCGGTGCCGGCGGGCATCGACCGGTTCGAGATCGACCTCATCGCGCGCTATTTCGCCGGGGACCTGCTGCCGGGCGTCGAGGCCGGCGACGTGCTCGCCCTCGGCGCCGAGACCTACCAGGGCGGCGACCCCACGAAGTTCAACATGGCCGTCATGGGGCTACGGCTCGCGCAACGCGCCAACGGCGTCTCCCGGTTGCACGGCGAGGTCTCGCGGCAGATGTTCGGCGCGCTCTGGCCCGGCTTCGACTCCGAGGACGTGCCGATCACCTCGATCACCAACGGCGTGCACGCCCCGAGCTGGACCGACCCCGAGATGATCGCCCTCGCGCAGCAGTCCTTCGGCTCGAGCGACACGGCGGCGGTGGACTGGGCATCCGGCTCCGTCTCGGACGCCGAACTCTGGGCGGCGCGGGGACGGATGCGGGCCCAGCTCGTCGAGGACGCGCGACGTCGTGCCGGGCTCGCCTGGCAGTCCCAGAATCCCGGCGTCGGGGCGCCGACGTGGTTCGGCAGCCTGCTCGACCCCGACATCCTGACGATCGGCTTCGCGCGACGCGTGCCGACCTACAAGCGGCTCACGCTCATGCTGCACGACCCCGATCGGCTGCGGGTACTGCTGCTGCACCCCGAGCGGCCGGTGCAGCTCGTGGTCGCGGGCAAGTCGCATCCCGCCGACGACGAGGGCAAGCGGCTCATCCAGAAACTCGTGGAGTTCGCGGCCGAGCCCGAGGTGCGCGAGCGCATCGTGTTCCTGCCGAACTACGACATCGCCATGGCCAAGCTGTTGTACCCCGGCACGGACGTGTGGCTCAACAACCCGCTGCGGCCGCTCGAGGCGTGCGGCACATCCGGCATGAAGGCGGCGCTCAACGGCTCGCTCAACCTGTCGATCCTCGACGGCTGGTGGGCCGAGTACTACGACGAGGAGAACGGCTGGGCGATCCCCTCCGCGGACTCCGCGGGCGACGGCGCCGAGCGCGACAAGCTCGAGGCGGAGGCCCTGTACGACCTCATCGAGCACCAGATCGCGCCGCGCTTCTACGACCGAGGCAAGAACGGCGTGCCGGCCCGCTGGGTCGCCTCCATCCGGCACACCCTCGCGACCCTCTCGCCCGAGCTTTCCGCCGAGCGTATGGTGCGCGAGTACGTCGAGCGGCTCTACCTGCCGGCCGCCGTCGCCGCGCGAGCCGTGAGCGAGCCGCAGTACCAGCCCGCACGCGATCTCGCCGCGTGGAAGGCGCGCGTCACGGCCGCGTGGCCGAAGGTGCACGTGAC
This sequence comes from Rhodoglobus sp., assembly GCA_049305635.1. Taxonomy (GTDB): domain Bacteria; phylum Actinomycetota; class Actinomycetes; order Actinomycetales; family Microbacteriaceae; genus Rhodoglobus. Next base: position 12,428 of record JBAQPI010000133.1, read on the forward strand.
CCACGTCGAGTCCGGTGGGGTGGATGCCGTGCCCCAGGTCGGCGAGGAGCTCCACCTGCGCGCGACGGTCGCGCTCGACGGGCTCTCGCCGGATGACGTCGCCGCCGAGGTCGCCTACGGTCGCGCCTCCGAGGGGGACACCCTCGACGACGTCGAGCGCCTGCCGCTCGAACTCGCGTCCGAGCCCGGGCAGCCGGTCGTGTTCGCGGGCACGGTGCCGTTGGCACGGGCCGGCAGCTTCGGGTACACCGTGCGGGTCGTGCCGCGGCATCCCCTGCTCGCCTCGCCCGCCGAACTCGGCCTCGTGACCGTCGCGGAGTGACGCGCCCGCCTCCGTACGGTCCGTCCCGCCGCCCGTCCGCTCCCGTCCGTTCCCGTCCATTCCCGTCCGCTCCCGCCCATTCACGGTTCAGGAGTCTCGGCACGACACGCCGCGAGCCGACGTCGTGCAGCGGTGTGTCGCATCCCGAGTCCTGAACGGCGCGTCGGCGAGTTCGCCTCCACAGGCGGACTGAGGATGCGGCGACTCACAGTCCGGCCGGGTCAACCCCGCGGCCGGCGAGCGTGCGTCACGATCGGTTCGTGCTCGAGTTCGATGCCGTGTTCCGCAAGCACGGCGGTCTTGCGCGACGCGCTCACCTGCTTGCGCACGGCTTCACCGGCGCTCAGCTCACACGCGCCGTGCGGCGGGGCATGATCCGCCGGGTCCGAGTGGGCTGGTACATGCCCGCAGATGCCGACGAGCATGCGGCTCTGGCGGTCGCGATCGGCGGCACACTGGCCTGCATCTCAGCGGCGAAGGCGCACGGGCTCTGGGTTCCACAGGACCTTTCGACCCTCCACGTCTCGTTGCCGGCGAACGCGTCCCGTCTGCGCGGCGTGGGGATGCCGTGGATCGCGCACTGGACCGAAGCCGATGGTCGTCCGGAGCGCCCGGTTGCGACGGTGCAGCAGGCGCTCCTCGACGTGGCAATGTGCCAACCGGTCGAGATCGCGGTCGCGGTGTGGGACTCGGCGCTCAACATGAACCTCGTGAGCCTCACCGAACTCAGGTCCCGGACGCTATCTCGCAGAGCTCGTGCCGTGCTGGCGCTTTGCGACATGCGTGCGGAAAGTGGAATCGAGACCATCACCCGGCTCCGCCTCGTCGCGGCCGGGCACCCGCCGGAGGTGCAGGTACGGGTCGCGCCGGGCGTTCGGGTGGATCTGCTCATCGCTCGTGTCGTGATCGAGCTGGATGGGTCCGCCTTCCACTCGGGCGTCACCGAGTTCGAGCGCGATCGGGCCAGGGACGCCGTGCTCAACGCTTGGGGTTACCGCGTGCTGCACTTCTCATACCGTCAGGTGATGGGCGACTGGGAGACGGTGATCGCGACGATTCGGATGGTGATGCGTCAGCATCCCGTCGCATGAGCGGCGAGCGCCCTTTCGCGGATCAGGACTTCTGGCGAGCCACGCCGTGGTTCTTCGCACG
>JBAQPI010000134.1:0-1636 GCA_049305635.1 Rhodoglobus sp.
CTCGAACTCGTCGCCGTCGAGGCCGGGTACGTGCCGGTGCAGCCGCCCATCGTCGGGCCGGTCAGCGCCGAGGTGGCCGCCCGCGAGTGGCTCTCGATCGAGGGTCCTTCCGGATCGGGCAAGTCGACCCTGCTCTCGGTGATCCTGGGCGCTCGACCCGCCACCGGCGGGGAGGTCATCGCCGATGGCATCCCGCTGGAGGTCATCGACTCGGCGGCCTGGCGCTCGCGCGTGGCGTGGTGCCCGCAGGAGGCTCACGTGTTCGACTCCACGGTGCGCGGCAACCTGCTCATCGGCCGGCCGCGCGCCGTCGGCATCGACGACGACGAGATGATCGACGTGCTGCGCCGCGTGGGTCTCGGCCCGCTCCTGGCCCAGCTCGAGGCGGGTCTCGACGCGCCGGTCGGTGCCCGCGGGGGCGCGCTCTCGGGGGGTGAGCGCCAGCGGCTGGCGGTCGCGCGGGCCCTGCTCGGTGATGCGGACATCCTGCTGCTCGACGAGCCGACCGCCCATCTCGACGAGGCGACGGCCGCGGCGATGATGGCCGACATCCGCCGTGCCACCGGCGACCGCATCGTCGTGCTCGTCTCGCACCGCCCGAGCGACCGTCGGCCGGTGGATCGCCGGGTGCGGCTCTCCGGCCGGGGTGCTCAAGAGCCGCTCCCCGTCGGCGCCGCATCGTGAGCCGGGGCTTCGCGCGACGCTGGATCGTCGCCGTGACAATCGGCGAGGCGGTCGGCTTCGCCATCGCCGCCGGCATCGGCGTGGCCGCGATCGGCGGCGGAGTCGACGGCGCACCCGCTGTCGCCACCGCGGTGGTCGGCGGGCTGCTCGAGGGGGCCGCCCTCGGCACCGGCCAGTACCTGGGCATGCGCGGCGACCGCCCATCCGCCGCGCAGTGGATCGCGGGTACTTCCCTGGCCGCGGGCTTCGCCTGGCTGCTCGGGATGCTGCCGAGCACCCTCGGCCTGGACCTCGCCTCCCCGGCCGTGATCGTCGCACTCGTCGTCGGCGGACTCCTGCTGCTCGCGAGCATCCCCGTGACCCAGTGGCTCGTGCTGCGTCGCCCTCGCAGTCTCGTCTGGGTGCCGGTGAACATGGCGGCGTGGGCGGTCGCGATCCTGTGGACCTTCGCACCGTCGCCGATCATCGACGAGTCGAGTCCCGTGCCGCTCGTCATCGCGCTCTACGTGCTCGCGGGACTGCTCATGGCCGTGACGATCGCGACGCTGACGGCGCCGGTGGCCCGGCGGCTGTTCGGCCGGGATCGGGACCTTCGGCCCTGACGGCCGCCGCCGCCGGGGGCACAATGGGTCGATGGACGAGAAACCCAGTCGCGCTCAGCACGAATCCAACGGAGGCCCCGCACCCGTGCCGCCCGCGATCGAGGACGAGACCGTCGAGCTCAGCCACGTGCAGTGCTGGGAACTGCTCGGGGAGTCCGGGATCGGTCACCTCGCCCTGCGCGCGCATCCAGAGGGTGTCGACATCGTGCCGATCGACTACCTGGTGCACGACCGGATGCTGTACTTCCGCAGCGCACCCGGCACCAAGCTCATGGAGCTGGTCGAGCATCCCCACGTCGCCGTGCAGGTCGAACGGCTGCGCGAGGGCCGCTGGTCGAGCGTCGTGATCA
>JBAQPI010000135.1:0-1651 GCA_049305635.1 Rhodoglobus sp.
TCGAGAGCACGAGGCGCGCGACCCAGATCGTGCGGGGGATCTTGGTGGAGCGGATGAGCTTGGCCTCGCGCAGGTAGGCGCGCGTGGCATCCGATACCGCCCCGTTGAACCACATCCAGGGCAGCAGCCCAGCGAGCAGGAAGACGATGTACGGGTCCTCGCCGACGGCGCGGCCGCCGAAGACCTGGGTGAAGACGAACCAGTAGATGCCCGCCATCACGAGCGGGTCGAGGATCGACCACAGGTAGCCGAGCGCCGACGTGGAGTAGCGAACCCGCAGGTCACGGACGGTCAAAAGCCACAGGGACTGGCGATACCGCGAAAAGGGCGACCGGGCGGGACGGGAGGGTTCGGCGCCGGACACGGACCTATCGTACGGTCTCGGCTACCGGAGAACCGGATCAGACGAAGAGGTTCGCCCGCTCCAGATCTTCGGCGAAGTCGACTTCGACCGCGTACAGGTCGGAGATGTCGATCGGCTCGAAGAGCACGCCGTCCTGCTCGATGGCGAGCTCGATGCCGCGCTCGAAGTAGTCCTGGTCGCCGACCCGCTTGAGCTGGCGCAGCAGCGCCGCCTTATCGTCGCGGGCGACGTAGTTGATGCCCACGGCCTCGCCCAGCGCGCCCTCGACGGTCTTGGAGAGCTCCTTGATGAAGCCCTCGGCGTCCGTCGTGTACTTGACCTCCTCATCCGACACCTTCGCGGTGTTCACGGAGACGAAGGACTGGTCGCGCGCGACGGCGGCGGCGGCGCGCTCGAGGGCCTCGGGGTCGAAGACGACATCGCCGTTCATCCACAGCACGCCGCCGGCCGCCGAGGCCTGCAGGGCGCGCATGAGGCTCTTGGACGTATTGGTCTGGTCATACTGCTCGTTGTAGACGAAGGAGGCAGAGGGGAAGGCCTCGATGATGTGCTCGAGCTTGTAGCCCACGACGACGGTCACGTGCGCTTTCTTGCCGAAGGCGTCGTGGATGTTGTCGAACTGCTGCTGCATGATGGTGCGGCCGTCCGCGAGTTCGGTCAGCGGCTTCGGGAGGGATCGGCCGAGACGGCTGCCCATTCCGGCCGCAAGGATGACGATCTGCGCGGTCATGCGATCTCCTCGGGGATGGTCTCGGCCCCTCGGCGCGGCGTGATGTTCACCGGCTGTTCACCGAAGGATTGCTGTCAAGACACTCCGTTGTGCTGGCTCAAGGTTAGCGGCGACACCCGAGCGCGACACGATAGGCGCGGATGTTGTTGCACAGTTGTGATCCAAAGGTTAGTCGTGCTCGGGTTGGTAGGTTGGCATGGTGGAGAAACCCGCCAACGCCGGCGACGGCAAGAAGCCGCAGCGCGCGAACGCCCGCCCCGCGGGTGCCGTCCGCAAGCCTCCACCCGTGCGCAAGCCCGCCGCCAAGCGCCCTGCGGTCGCGAAACCGGCACCTGCGAAGTCCGTGGCGGCGAAGGCCGTGGCGGATGAGGCCGTCGTCGAACCGGCGCTCGAGACCGAGGAAGCCCAGCCGGAGTCGGTGCAGGACGGGCCGGTGGTCGCGGAGGCGACCGCGGAGCCCGGGGTGGCGCCGGTGCCCGAAGCGGCCGCCGAGGAACCCGAGCCGGCGCCGGAGCCACGCGATGACGCCGAGGTCACCCCCGCGGGAACCCTTGCGG
>JBAQPI010000136.1:0-4033 GCA_049305635.1 Rhodoglobus sp.
CGCCGCCGGAGCTGGAGCCGGGGGTGCCGGTGGAGCCTTCGAGGGTGGCGTTGCCGTTGCCGAGACTCCCCGTGACATTGCACGTTCCCTCGCGGATCGCAATCGGCGAGCACTCTGCGGCGTGGGCCTTGAGTGGTTGAGCGATGACCGCTGTGAGGACCAGAAGACATGCAGCCATCCCCGCGCACATCAATCGATGCACGTTAGTCACAGAAGTTCTCGCCTTCCCAAATCTCGACGGAAGTGACGACGAGAGCACCGAGATCACCGTCAAACTCGAGCACCACAACTTCGGGAAACACTGTCTCCCTGCCGTCTTGCACCACAGAGACGCCGGACGCGTCAAGAACGTCAGTGCTTGACACATCCAGACAGGCGTAAGCGGACAGCGGGTCGGAACTGGATCCGTCCACCAAGCCGCCTGGATGAGCGAGCTTCGTGATCTCCGTTCGTGAACTGCCCACCAGAATGCGACCTTGGGCTTCGAAGGACTTTGACGACTCTAGGGCCGCCTGAAGAGCCTGACCCTTGGAAACCGTGTCGAGCGCGCTCCGGTCATAGGTTGTCAATGAGATGTCGACAGCTCGCTCATACGCCGCATACGCCTCCTCCGCAGCAGCCAGCGCCTCCTCCTCCGACGCGAACACGGGCGTGGGGCTCGGCGAGGCGATGGGGGTCTCCGCGGGCGGCGTAGGCACGCAACCCGAGAGCAGGAGCACCAGGGCGAGGGCTGCGATCACGCGCATGCCACGACGGTACCGAAGTCCGCGGCATCCCGACGACGGATTCCACAAGAACACAGGGACAGTAGGCTCGGCAGGTGGCTGTGAGTGGATCCTGGGGGCGTGCCGCCCGCGGCGCCATGCTGCTCGGCGCGGACGGGGCGTTGAGGCCGACGATCTTCGCGGAGATGTCGGCGCTCGCGGCATCCACGGGGGCGATCAATCTCGGGCAGGGCTTCCCCGACGAGGACGGCCCGGCCGAGGTGCTCGAGGCGGCCAGGCGCGCGATCAGCGAGGGCGTCAACCAGTATCCGCCAGGCATCGGGATGCCCGTGCTGCGCGAGGCGATCGCCGAGCATCAGGAGCGCTTCTACGGCATCCGCCTCGACCCTGCCACGCAGGTGCTCGTGACGGCGGGCGCCACCGAGGCGATCGCCGCGACCCTGCTCGCGCTCACCGACGAAGGCGACGAGGTCGTCACCCTGGAGCCCTTCTACGACGAGTACGCGGCGATCATCGGGCTCGGCCGGGCCACCCATGTGACGGTGCCGCTGCGCGCCCCGCACTTCCTGCCCGACCACGACGAGCTGCGAGCGGCGATCACCGACCGCACGCGCATCATCCTGATCAACTCGCCCCACAACCCCACGGGCGCGGTGCTGCCCCGCGAGACCCTCGAACTCGTCGTCGAACTCGCGCATGAGCACGACGCGATCATCGTCACCGACGAGGTCTACGAGCACCTCGCCTTCGGGGTCGAGCACGTGCCGATCGCGAGCCTGCCGGGCGGCTTCGATCGCACCGTGACGATCTCGAGCGGCGGCAAGACGTTCAGCACCACGGGCTGGAAGATCGGCTGGATCACCGCTCCCGCGCACCTGATCGGCCCGATCCTCGCCGTCAAGCAGTTCCTGACCTACGTCAACGGGGCGCCCTTCCAGCCGGCGATCGCGGCGGGGCTGCGGCTGCCCGACGAGTACTTCATCACCGCGGCCGCATCGTTGCAGTCCAAGCGCGACCTGCTCGGTGAGGGGCTCGCCGCCGCCGGTTTCGAGGTCGGCCGGCCCGAGGCGGGCTACTTCGTGATCGCGGATGCCGCGCCGCTGGGCGTCACCGATGCCGCCGAGTTCTGCCGCGCCCTCCCCGCCCTCGCCGGGGTCGTCGCGGTGCCGGTCACCGCGTTCGTGCACCCGGACCGGCGCAACGACTACGCGAGCCTCCTCCGGTTCGCGTTCTGCAAGCGCACCGAGGTGCTCGAGCGCGCCGCCGCGCAGCTGGCCGACCTGAGACCGGCTTAGCCGAGTCCGGCCGCCAAGGCCGAGATCGTGGCCGCGAGCTCCCGCGGACTGAACGGCTTGGTGAGGTACTCGGTGGCTCCGGCCGCCAGCCCCGCCTCGCGGGAGTCGTCGCCGACGCCGGCCGAGAGCAGGATCACCGGGATGCCGCTGACCGAGGCATCCGCCCGGATGAGCCGGGTGATCTCGAGACCGGTCTTGCCCGGCATCGCGACATCCAGCACCACCATGTCGGGTTTGAAGGCCTCGATCGCCTCCCACGCGGAGTCGCCCTCGCTCAGCTCGTCGATGAGCTCGAGACCGGAGCGCTCGATCGCGATCGCGATGAGCGTGCGGATGTCCGCGTCGTCGTCGGCGACGATCACGCTGCGTGCACGAGATGCACCGGCCATGGCAGTCCCCCTGTCGACAACGCTAGGCGCCCGCGCTAGTGGCGGGCAGCCCCCAGTGGTGGTGCCGTGACCGCGGACCGGGCGACGATGGGCAGGCTCATGCCGAAGACCGTGCCGACCCCCTCCTCGCTCTCCACCGACATCTCGCCGTGGTGCGCCGTGACGATCGCCTTGGTGATGGTCAGGCCCAGGCCGACCCCGGGCACGGCGTTGCGGGTCGCGGTCGTCGCACGGAAGAACCGGGAGAACAACTTGTCGATCTCGGAGGCGGCGATCCCGAGCCCGGTGTCGCGCACCATGATGATGGCGTCGTCGCCGCGATCGGTGAGGGCGACGGTCACCGTTCCACCGCGGGGGGTGAACTTGATCGCGTTCGAGATGAGGTTGTCGACGGCCTGGCCGAGGCGCACCGGGTCGCCGTGGACGATGAGCGGGTCATCCGGCAGCTCCTGCCGCAGTTCGACGCCGGCGGCGTCGGCCATCGGCCGCCCGGTCTCGACCGACGCCGAGACGATCGCCGCGAGGGGCGTGTCCCGGCTGTCGAGCGGGAACCGCCCCGACTCGACCTGCGCGGTGAACAGCAGATCGCCGACGAGCCGCAGCAACCGGTTCGCGTTGCGCTCGGCGACCGAAAGGTACTGCAGCTGCTCGTCCGAGAGCGGGTGCACGTCGTCGTCGCGCATGAGCTCCAGGTAGCCCAGAATCGAACTCAGCGGCGTGCGCAGCTCATGCGAGATCAGCCCGACGAACTCGTCCTTGAGGCGCGCGACCTCGAGCTGCTTGGTGACGTCGGATGCCACGAAGAGGTAGCCCTGGGTCCGCCCGTCCTCTGCGACTCGCTTCGTCACCGAGAGCTCGACGGGCACGGGCCTGCCGTCGGAGCGCAGCCACGTCCACTCCCGCACGTCCGCGTTCCCGAGCCTCGCCGTCTCCACGAGCGCGGAGAAGCCCGGGTTGAGCACGGTCTCACCGGGCGGGTAGTTGAGTTCGCGCGCACGCTCCTCCAGCTCCTCTGGCAGGTGGAAGTCGAAGATGTACATCTTGTCCTCGGCGTCGGACACCGTCGGTCCGAGGATCTTGGTCGCGCCCGGGTTCCAGGCATCGATGAGTCCCGTGGCATCCGTGCCGATGACGGCCTGCTCGGTCACCGCGGCCCAGACACCGCGGAACATGCGGTCGGCGGCGCGGTACTTGGCCTCGCTCTCCTGCAACTGGGCGGCGTACTCCACCGTGCGCTGCAGCATGAGCTCCTTGTCCTCGGCGAGCCGGTGCATCTTGCCGAGCGCGGTGCGACCCTGCCGCGAGACCTCGTTGACGATCGCCGCAGCGACCGTGAAGACGCTCGCGACGAACAGCGCCCGCACCCAATCGTTCAGACCGCTCGGCACCGCGCCGGCGATGATGGCGGGCATGAGCAGGGAGAGCAGCACCCCGACGCCGGCGAGCGCGATGTAGCGCCGACCTTCTGAACTGGCGATCCAGACGACCGGCAGGATCATGAGAGCCGAGAACATGGAGGCGATCCCGCCGGTGCCCATGCGGAACGCGCCGAGGCCGAGCAGGTCGATGATGGGAATGATGAGCGCCCAGCGGGCGAGCGTCTCGTTCGGCGTGAGGATGAGCG
>JBAQPI010000137.1:0-5850 GCA_049305635.1 Rhodoglobus sp.
GTACAAGGCCGAGGTCGAGGCCGAGCCGGGCTCGTGGCGCGCCTGGCTCCGCCTGGGGCTCGCCTACGACGCGAGCGGCGATCGCAGGCGCGCGCGCTGGGCGACCCGGCGGGCGATCGCCCTCGAGCGCGCTACGCCAGGCCGGCTTCGAGCGTGATCGGGATGCCGGCGAGCGCCTTCGAGACCGGGCATCCGTCCTTGGCCTCCGCGGCGATGCGCTGGAAGTCCTCGTCCGAGAGGCCCGGCACCTTCGCGCTCACGAGCAGGTGGCTGCCGGTGATGCCCTCGCCGGGCACGAAGGTCACCGCGGCGGTCACCTGGAGGCTCTCGGGCGGGGTGCCGTTCCTGGCGAGCGAGCTCGAGAAGGCCATCGAGTAGCACGCGGAGTGCGCTGCGCCGAGCAGCTCCTCGGGGTTGGTCATCCCGGCGGCGCCCTCGGAGCGCGCGGCCCAGGTGACGGGGAACTCGGCGGCGTCGGATGAGTCGAGGGAGGTGGTCCCCGACCCGTTGGTCAGGTCGCCGAACCAGAGGGTGGTCGATTCGCTCGTCACTGCCATGGATCCGCCTTTCGTCGGTTCCACCCTAGGCGGGCTCAGGCGGCGGCGGCACCCTTGCGGCCCAGAATGCCCACGCGCACGAGCAGCAGGTAGATCTGGCAGCCGAGGCAGTAGGCGAACACCGAGTTCAGGAAGGCGGCGACGAAGGCGAAGGCGGCCGAGACGACGAGCGCGTATGGCACGCCGGCCAGGTGCAGCACGGCGCCGGTGAGGGTGATGACGAAGCCGACGCCCTGCGCGAAGGTCGGCGGGATGGGGTCTTCGAGGTCGGTCGGGGGCTTGAGCCGCGGCCGGATCAAGGTGCGGAACACGATCGCCCACGGGCCGCGCGAGACCCCGGCGAAGGCGCCCCAGGCGAAGAGCAGCACGAGCACGCCGAACAGGATGAACCCCGGCTCGCTCGCGCGCGCCGGGAGCGTCGCACCGATCGGGGTCGCCAGCCCGAGCCCGATCACGACGAGCAGCAGCACGGCCGTGATGCCGGCGGTGAAGCGCGGTCCGCGCGGGTCGATTCCGGTGGGCTTGCTCATGCGGCGAGGATCCTGTCGAGTTCGGCGACCAGCTCGTCGCGCCGGGGGGCTCCGCCGATGCGGGCCTGCACGACGCCTCGACGGTCGAGGATGAGGGTGGTCGGGGTCTGCATGACGTGGAACCGGCTCGCGAGGTCGGGCCGGTGCGTCACGTCGAGGTCGATGTGGGCGACGCCGGCACGGCTGCCCGCGACATCCCCCAGCACCGTGCGGGTGACGACGCACGGCGCGCACACCTCGGTGGAGAACTGCAGCAGCGTGGCGCCCCTGGCGAAGCGGCGGACCCCTGGCACGTCCGCGGCGCGCACGACCGTGCGGCCGTTGGTGTGGTGCACGCGCCCCTGGCCGGACTTCCAGACCAGGCCGAGCACGGTCGCGAGGGCGACGAGTCCCGCGAGCACGAGTGCGACGCCGATCGGGTTCATGCTCACACGATAGGTACCAGGATCGTGCGGCGGGGGAGTGTTGCGGTCTGTTACGACGCCCCGGCGGTACCATCGAGCCGATGGATGCCGCGATCCCCACCCCCTACGAGGACCTCCTGCGCGACGTGCTCGAGCACGGCGTGCACAAGTCGGATCGCACCGGCACGGGCACGCGCAGCGTCTTCGGCAGGCAGATCCGCTTCGATCTCGCCGAGGGCTTCCCCCTCGTGACGACGAAGCGCGTGCACTTCAAGTCGATCGCGTACGAGCTGCTGTGGTTCCTGCGCGGCGAGAGCGACGTGACGTGGTTGCGCGAGCACGGCGTCACGATCTGGGACGAGTGGGCGGACGCCGATGGCGAGCTCGGCCCCGTCTACGGAGTGCAGTGGCGCTCCTGGCCCGCCCCGGACGGCACCCAGATCGACCAGATCAGCCAGGTCATCGAGCAGATCCGCACGAACCCGGACTCCCGGCGGCTCATCGTCTCGGCCTGGAATCCCGCCGACATCCCCGCGATGGCGCTCGCACCGTGCCACGCCCTGTTCCAGTTCTCCGTCGCCGACGGCAGGCTGTCCTGCCAGCTCTACCAGCGCAGCGCGGACATGTTCCTCGGGGTGCCGTTCAACATCGCGAGCTACGCGTTGCTGACCCAGCTCATCGCCGAGCAGGTCGGCCTCGCGGTCGGCGACTTCGTGTGGACCGGCGGCGACTGCCACATCTACGACAACCACGTCGAGCAGGTCACCGAGCAGCTCTCGCGGGATCCGTTCCCGTACCCGCGCCTGGCGATCACGACCTCCCGCGAGTCGATCTTCGACGTGGCGTACGAGGACCTGGAACTCCTCGACTACCAGCACCACCCGGCCATCCGCGCGGCCGTCGCCGTATGACCGCCGGCCGGCTCGGCCTGATCTGGGCCCAGGCCGAGGACGGCGTCATCGGCATCGACGGGGTGATGCCCTGGCACATCCCCGAGGACATGGCGCACTTCAAGGACATCACGATGGGGCATCCCGTGATCATGGGCCGGCGTACCTGGGAGTCGCTGCCGCCAAGGTTCCGGCCGCTCGCGGGGCGGCGCAACATCGTGGTCACGCGGCAGGCTGACTGGGCTGCCGAGGGCGCCGAGGCCGCCCATGATCCCGATGCTGCTCTCGAACTCGCCGGCGGGGGTGAGACCTGGATCATCGGCGGCGGGTCCCTCTACCGGGCCTTCATCGACCGGGCGGACGCCCTCGAGGTCACCGAGGTCGAGGGGGCGTACGCGGGGGACACTCACGCCCCGGCGATCGGCTCCCGCTGGCGGCTGGAGACCCAGACGCCGTGGCACGACTCGCGCTCCGGCCCCCGCTACCGCTTCCTCCACTACCGGCACTGACCGGCGCCCGTCCTCGTTCCGATGCGCACCCTCGTGACCTCGCGGTGTTCCGTTTCAGCGTTCCCCTGTGCGACCTCGCGATACTCAGGAGCCAATCCTGATCACCGTCGCTCGCGTTCACCTTCCCGGCCCGCGGGATGGCCCAAATGAAGCGCACTCACGAGGCCCACGGCGGAAAACCCTGCCCCGGAGCGCCCCGCACGTGGTTGGAACGGTCATCCTGAGCAGCGCATTTTCAGGAGGGAGTCCTGCAGATCGCGAGTCTGCAGGGATGGACGAGGAGTTGGTAGCCCGAGCGGCGCGAGGGGCGGCTCAGCTGCCGGGGCGATCGGCACTCGTCCTCCACAGGGGCGGCCGCTGCCCGCGGGGCGACGGAAGCGGCGACCGCGCGACCGGCGGTCGGCCAGGCACGCAATGATCGAGCGATGACACTCGACCGGCGACTCCGGGATCTCGGCGGCATCGCGAGGACCTCGGAACTGCTCGCGCTCGGCTACGACCGGCGGCGGATCGAGGGAGCCGTCGCATACGGGCGCCTGATTCGCGTGCGCAAGGGCTGGTATGCCGAACGGGACCTTCCGGACGACGTCCTCGAAGCGGTCCGCATCGGCGGTCGCCTGGCGTGCGTCAGTGCGCTCACCCATCACGGGATCCTTCCGGGCGGGGATGGCGCGCTGCACGTCGAGGTGCCGGCGAACGCCTCGCGGTTGCGCCTGCCCGACCGTGAGGTCGTGCTGCACTGGTCCGGCGTCGCGGCCGAAGGCACAAGACTCGCGGTCGGCGTCGCCGCGGCTCTCGCCCAGTCGGCATGGTGCAGCAGAGGCCGACGCCCAGACCTCACGCGGTAGCCTGTAGAGCGTGTCAACGACCAACCCCTTCGGCCAGGTGCTCATCGCGCTCGTCACCCCGTTCACCCCGGACGGTGAGGTCGATTGGTCCGGCGTCGAGCGACACATCGATGACGTCATCTCCGCCGGTGCCGACGGCATCGTCGTCACGGGCACCACGGGCGAGACCTCGACCCTGACCGACACCGAGAAGCTCAAGCTCGTCGAGGTCGGCAAGTCGGTCGCCGCCGGCCGCGCGTCGATCATCACCGGCGGCGGCTCCAACGAGACCGCTCACGCCATCGAGCTGTACAAGGCGAGCGAGAAGGCCGGTGCCGACGGTGCCCTCGTCGTCACGCCGTACTACAACAAGCCCACCCAGTCGGGCATCCTCACGCACTTCCGCATGGTCGCGGACGCGACCGACCTGCCGGTCATCCTCTACGACATCCCCGGTCGCACGGGGGTGCCGATCAGGTTCGAGACGCTCGTGCGCGCCTCGAAGCACCCGAACATCATCGCCGTCAAGGATGCCAAGGGCGACTTCGCCGAGGTCAGTCGCGTGCTCAACCAGACCGATCTGATCTACTTCTCCGGCGACGACGCGAACGTGCTCCCGCACCTGTCGATCGGCGCCACGGGACTCATCGGCGTCACCGGCAACATCACGGCGACGCCGTACCGCCAGATCGTCGACGCCGTCAACGCCGGCGACCTCAAGACCGCGACCGCCGCGCACAAGGCCCTCGAGCCGCTCGTGCGCGCCGTCATGACCCATGTGCCCGGCACGGTCGCGGCCAAGTACATCCTGCACGGCCTGGGCCGCATCGCCAGTGCGCGAGTGCGCCTGCCGCTCGTCGGCCCCGAGGACTTCGAGGCGGCGATCATCGAGGACGACCTCGATCTCGTCAAGGACATCCCCGGGGTGAACTTCGACAATTTCCGGCCGGACCGCAACGCCGCCGCCGGCGGCGCGCTGCCGAAGGTCGCGGGCACCACCCGCTGAACGCTCGAACCGGGGGCTCAAGGCCCCGCAATCCCAACGCAAGGACCAGATGCCAACCTCCGTCTACGATCCGCCCGCCCTCACGGCGGGCACCCTGCGAGTCACACCGATCGGAGGTCTCGGCGAGATCGGTCGCAACATGACGACCTTCGAGATCGACGGCAAGATCCTGGTCGTCGACTGCGGCGTGCTCTTCCCGGAGGAGAACCAGCCGGGCGTCGACCTGATCCTGCCGGACTTCAGCTCGATCCGCGACCGCCTCGACGACGTGCTCGGCATCGTGCTCACGCACGGCCACGAGGACCACATCGGGGCCGTGCCCTATCTGCTCAAGCTGCGGCAGGACATCCCGCTCATCGGCTCGACGCTCACGCTCGCCCTCATCGAGGCGAAGCTCAAGGAGCACCGGATCAAGCCAGACACGCTCACGGTCGCCGAGGGCCAGACCGAGCGCCTAGGTCCCTTCGACCTCGAGTTCGTCGCGGTCAACCACTCGATCCCGGATGCGCTCGCCGTCGCCATCACGACGCGCGCGGGTGTCGTGCTGCACACCGGCGACTTCAAGATGGACCAGCTGCCGCTCGACGACCGCATCACCGACCTGCGCGCCTTCGCGCGGCTCGGCGAGGCCGGTGTCGACCTGTTCATGCCCGACTCCACGAACGCGGACGTGCCGGGCTTCACGCCGAGCGAGCGCGACATCGGCCCCGTGATCGAGGCGGTCATCGCGAAGGCCCCGCGGCGCGTGATCGTCGCGAGCTTCTCCAGCCACGTGCACCGCGTGCAGCAGGTGCTGGATGCCGCGGTCGCCAACGACCGCAAGGTCGTGCTCATGGGCCGATCCATGGTGCGCAACATGGGCATCGCCGCCGAGCTCGGCTACCTCAAGGTGCCCGAGGGCGTGCTGCTGGAGGCGAAGAAGGCCGTCGACCTGCCCGACCACCGGCTCGTCTACATGTCCACCGGCAGCCAGGGCGAACCGATGGCGGTGCTCGCGCGCATGGCCAACCTCGAGCATCAGATCGAGGTCGGCAAGGGCGACACCGTCATCCTCGCCTCGAGCCTCATCCCGGGCAACGAGAACGCGGTCTACCGCGTGATCAACGGGCTCATGAAGCTCGGCGCGA
>JBAQPI010000138.1:0-2619 GCA_049305635.1 Rhodoglobus sp.
GCCCCCCGCGTGCTCGGCCTCGCCGGCGGGCGGCGCAACTGGGTGAACCGGTACGAGGATGCGCGCTCCTCGCTCGATCTCGGCTCCCGCTCGGCGCTCGTGCGCCCGCGGTCGCGGGTGTCGTGGCTTCCGGCGGCCTGCATCGTCGCGCGCGTCGACGCGCTCGGCGGCGGATTCTCGCCCGAGCTGCGGGTGGCGGAGGACGTCGACCTGGTCTGGCGGCTCGTGGAGTCCGGGTGGCGGGTGCGCTACGAGCCGCGCGCGACGGTGCGGCACGAGCACCGCTCCGAGGTGCTCGTCTGGATGCGGCGCAAGGCGTTCTACGGCACCGGGGCGCTGGGGCTCGGGCTGCGGCATCCGCAGAACATCGCTCCGGTCGTGCTCGCGCCGTGGAGCGCGGGCCTGCTCGCCGTGCTGCTCGCCCAGCGCCGCTGGTCGCTGCCGGTCGCGGGCGGCATCCTCGTGGTCGTCGTGGTGCGCATCGCCCGCAAGCTGCGGCGCAGCGATCACCCGTTGCGCCTGGCGAGCCGGCTCACCGCGGACGGGGTCGCCGCGACCCTGCAGCAGGGCTCGGCGCTGCTGCTGCGCCACTGGTGGCCGCTCGCCGCGATCGGCAGCGTGTTCTCGCGGCGGCTGCGGCGCGCGGTGCTCGTCGCCGGGGTGCTCGATGTCGTCGTGGAGCGGCGCCGCACCCGCGCGGCGATGGGGTTCGCGACGTTCGGGATCGCGCGCCGCCTCGACGACCTCGCCTACGGCGCCGGGGTGTGGTGGGCCTCGATCCGGGGCCGGTCGCTGCTGCCGCTCGTGCCGGATGTGCGCAGCAGGCGCGAGGGCGACGCGGCTCAGTGACCGGGCTGCGGCCCGAACTCGCTTTCGGGCTTGGGCACGAACCAGGCGGCGACGACGGCGAACAGCGAGATGATGGCGCCGGCCAGGAATGCGGTGTGGATGCCGGTGGCCAGCGCCGTGACATCCCCGGCGCCGGCGGCGACCGCATCGACCTTGCCGATGGTCAGCAGCGCGATGAACATCGCGGTGCCGGCGGCGCCCGCGAGCTGCTGGGTGGTGCCGTTGATCGCGCTGCCGTGCGAGTACAGGTCGGGCTCGAGGGAGCCGAGGGAGGTGGTGAACAGCGGCGTGAACATGAACGCGAGGCCGACGCTCAGCAGCATGTGCAGCGCGAGCACGAGCCCCCACGGCGTGCTCTCGCCGTAGAGGGTCATCGCCCACAGGACGCCGCTGACGGCGATCGCGCCCGGCACGATGAGCGGCCTCGGCCCGACCCTGTCGTAGAGGCGGCCGATGAGTGGGCCCGCGAGACCCATCATGAGGCTGCCGGGGACGAGCATGAGACCGCTGTACAGGGGCTCGAGTCCGAGCACCTGCTGGGTGTAGATGGGCAGGATGATGATGGTGCCGAACAGCGAGCCCATCATGATCACCATGACGACGACGGAAAGGCTGAACCCGCGGGATCTGAAGGTGCGCAGGTCGAGGAATGCGCGCTCCCCGCGCTGCAGCTGCAGCTGACGCAGGATGAAGACGGCAAGGGCGACGCCGCCGACGCTCAGCGGGATCCACGGCGCCATCAGCTCGCGCCCGGACACGGCCTCGCCGAGGCTGGAGAGCCCGAAGACGAGCCCGCCGAACGCGAACGCGGAGAGCACGACGGAGAGCCCGTCGAGCGGCAGCTTGCGCGGCTCGGTGACGTTCTGCACGCGGGCGGCGCCGAGCACCAGCGCGGCGATCGCGATCGGCAGCACGAGGATGAAGATGAAGCGCCACTCGAGGTTCTGCACGATGAAACCGCCGACCGCCGGCCCGATCGCGGGCGCCACCGACATGACGATGGAGATGTTGCCCATGGTCTTGCCGCGCTCGTGCGGCGGCACGAGGGTCATCACGGTGGTCATCAGCAGCGGCATCATGATCGCGGTGCCGGCGGCCTGCACGATGCGGCCCGCAAGCAGCACCTCGAAGCCGGGCGCGATCGCGGCGATCGCGGTGCCCGCGGTGAACAGGCTCATCGCGAGGATGAACACCGTGCGCGTGCTCAAGCGCTGCATCAGGAAGCCGGTGGTGGGGATCACGACCGCCACGGTGAGCATGAAGGCGGTCGACAGCCACTGCGCCGTGCTCTCCTGGATCTCAAGCGCCACCATGAGCTTCGGGATCACCACGCCGATGATCGTCTCGTTGAGGATCACCACGAAGGTCGCCACGAGCATCAGGTTGATGACCAGGCGATTGCGCCCCCGATGGTCCGGCGCGAGCTCGGCGCCCGGCTGGGTGGAGACGTTCTGATCCGTCACAAGGTTCCCGTCGACGAGATGGAAAGGGGGGATGCGGGCGGCCCGGCCCGCGCGGAAGCTAACGCTGCGTACATCCTCGCGCATTCCGCCGACCCCCACCCGGCATCGACTAGACTCGACGGGTTGTCACGGGCTGTGGCGCAGCTTGGTAGCGCACTTGACTGGGGGTCAAGGGGTCGCAGGTTCAAATCCTGTCAGCCCGACAATGAAGTCCCGGAAACTCAAGGGTTTCCGGGACTTTGAAGGTTAAGGAACTTGACCAAGTCATCGCGAACGTCATCAGAAACCCCGTCTCGCGGCCTTGCGC
>JBAQPI010000139.1:0-5185 GCA_049305635.1 Rhodoglobus sp.
CGGCGAAGGCGCTGCCGCCGTCGAGCGTGCCGGCGGCCGCGGCATCCTCGGTCATCGCGAAGCCGCCGATCCGCAAGCTCGCCAAGGACCTCGGCGTCGACCTCGCGACCGTCGCGGGCACGGGCCTCGCGGGGGAGATCACCCGCGACGACGTCATCCGGCAGGCCTCGCAGGCGAGCGTGTTCCGCAACATCCAGACGCCGGAGTGGGGCACCGAGCGCGAGGAGCGCATCCCGGTCAAGGGCGTGCGCAAGGCGATCGCGACCGCGATGGTGCAGAGCGCGTTCAGCGCCCCTCACGTGAGCGTGTTCAGCGACGTCAACGCGACGCGCACGATGGAGTTCGTCAAGCGGCTGAAGAACTCGCCTGACTTCGCAGGCGTGCGCATCAGCCCGCTGCTGGTCATGGCGAAGGCGGTGATCTGGGCGGTGCGCCGCAACCCCACCGTGAACTCGAGCTGGACCGACAAGGAGATCGTGGTGCACCACTACGTGAACCTCGGCATCGCGGCGGCCACGCCCCGCGGCCTGATCGTGCCGAATATCAAGGACGCCCAGGACCTGAGCCTGCTCGAGCTCGCGGTCGCCCTCGAGCAGCTCACGATCACGGCTCGCGACGGCAAGACGCAGCCGGCCGAGATGGCCGGCGGCACGATCACGATCACGAACCTTGGCTCGTACGGCATGGACACGGGCACGCCGATCCTCAACCCCGGCGAGGTCGGCATCGTCGCGCTCGGGGCGATCAAGCAGAAGCCCTGGGTCGTCGATGGCGAGGTGCGCCCGGCCTACGTGACGACGGTCGGCGCGAGCTACGACCACCGTGTGGTGGACGGGGATGTCGCGAGCCGCTTCACCGCGGACATCGCGAGCGTGCTCGAGGAGCCCGCCCTGCTGCTGGACTGAGCCGCCCGGCTTGGTCGCCGCCCCGCCCTGTGGCACACTATTGATAACGAAACTCATTATGGTTATCGATGGGACGCCATGAAAGCCACCGCCCTCGCTGTTGTCACCGCCCTCGCCCTCGCCGGGTGCTCGGCCACCCCCGTCCAGGACGACGGCACCGTGCACATCGTCGCCTCCACCGACGTGTACGGCTCGATCGCCGAGGCGGTCGGCGGTGACCTTGTCACCGTCACGAGCCTCATCTCCTCCGCCGCGCAGGATCCGCACAGCTACGAGGCCTCCGCCCAGGACCGGCTCGCCCTCGCTCATGCCGACATCGTGATCGAGAACGGCGGCGGGTACGACCCGTTCATCGGGCAGCTCCTCGACCCCGCCGCGTCCAGCGCGCGCCTCATCACGGTGGTCGAGGCCGATGAGGCGGTCGCGGGGTTCAACGAGCACGTCTGGTACGACCTCGACGCGATGGCGGGCTTCGCAGGGCAACTCGCGGAGACGCTCGCCGAGATCGACGGCGCGAACGCCGCCCGCTACACGGCAGCCGCCGAGGCCTTCGCCGCCGAGATCTCGGTGCTCGTCGAGCGAGCGCACGAGCTCGCGTCGAGCCTCGAGGGGCAGGGCGTGGCGCTCACCGAGCCCGTGCCCGCCTACCTGCTCGAGGAGGTCGGACTCGTCAACCTCACACCCGAGGCCTTCACCGAGGCGATCGAGGAGGGCGCGGACGTTCCGCCGTCGGCCCTGCGGGAGACCCTCGACGTGATCGCGAGCGGGCGGGTCGTGCTGCTGGCCTACAACTCGCAGACCGCGAGCGCGGAGACCGAGCGGGTGCGGGAGGCGGCCGAGGCCGCCGGCATCCCGGTCGCCGACTTCACCGAGACACTGCCGGATGGGCGAGACTACCTCTCGTGGATGACGGCCAACCTCGACGCGATCGCGTCGGCGCTCACGTGAGCCCGACCCTCGAGATCGCCGGGGCCTCGCTCGGCTTCGGTGCGCACCCGCTGTGGCGCGACCTCGACCTCGAGATCGCCCCAGGGGAGTTCGTCGCGGTGCTCGGCGGCAACGGCTCGGGCAAGACGACGCTGCTGCGCGCGATCCTCGGCCAGCAGCGACTGGACTCCGGATCCATCCTGCTCGAGGGTCAGGCCGTGCATCGGGGGGATCGGCGGATCGGCTACATCCCGCAGCAGAAGCTCGTGCAGCCGGGCACGCCCCTGCGCGGCCGAGACCTCGTCACGCTCGGGGTGGACGGGCACCGCTTCGGCCTGCCGATCGTCACCTCCGCGGTGCGCAGGAGGGTGGATGAGCTGGTCGCCTCGGTCGGCGCCGCCGACTACGCGAACCGCCCGCTCGGCGCCCTCTCCGGCGGCGAGCAGCAGCGTCTGCGGGTCGCGCAGTCGCTCGCCGGCGACCCGGTGCTGCTGTTATGCGACGAGCCGCTCGCGAGCCTCGACCTGTACCACCAGCGCGGTATCGCCGACCTCATCGACGCCCGGCGGCGGGAACAGCGCACGGCGGTGCTGTTCGTGACCCACGACATCAATCCCGTGCTCGGCCTCGTCGACCGCATCCTCTACCTCGCGGAAGGCCGCTTCCGCATCGGCACCCCCGACGAGGTGCTGCGCACCGAGGTGCTCAGCGAGCTGTACGGCTCGCCCGTCGAGGTGCTGCGCAGCGGCGAGCGGGTCTTCGTCGCCGGCGCCCCGGACGCCGGGGGCAACCATCACCACCTCGCCGAGAGCGGGTCGTGATGGACTGGCCGACCCTGTTCGACTTCACCGACTACGGCGAACTGCTCGCGCTCGTGCGCGCCTCGATCTTCGCCGCCGCCGTCCTCGGCATCGTCGGCGGCCTCGTCGGCGTCTTCGTGATGCAGCGCGACATGGCCTTCGCGGTGCACGGCATCAGCGAGCTCTCCTTCGCGGGGGCGGCCGGGGCGCTGCTGCTCGGCGCGAACGTCGTGCTCGGCTCCATCCTCGGTTCCCTCATCGCCGCCGCGATCATCGGCCTGCTCGGCGCCAGGGCGCGGGATCGCAACTCGATCATCGGCGTGCTCATGCCATTCGGCCTCGGCCTCGGCATCCTGTTCCTGGCCCTCTATCCGGGACGCAGCGGCAACAAGTTCGGCCTGCTGACCGGCCAGATCGTCTCGGTGGATTTCGAGCAGCTGGGCCTGCTCGTCGGCATCTCGGTCGTCGTGCTCGCCGTGCTGCTGGTGGTCTGGCGTCCGCTCACCTTCGACTCGCTCGACCCCGAGGTCGCGGCGGCCAGGGGCGTGCCGACCCGCGCTCTCTCGTTCGTGTTCATGATCGTGCTCGGCCTCACCGTCGCCGTCTCGGTGCAGGTCATCGGCGCCCTGCTCGTGCTCGCCCTGCTCGTGACGCCCGCGGCGGCGGCGCTGCGGGTGAGTTCCTCCCCCGTGCTCGTGCCCGTGCTGAGCATGCTGTTCGGGCTTGTTTCCGCGGTCGGCGGCATCCTGCTCGCGGTCGGCGGATCGCTGCCGATCAGTCCCTACATCACGACGATCTCGTTCCTGATCTACCTCGGCGCGCGCGCGCTGGAGCACAGAGTGAAGGCCATTTCCGGCCTTCGCCGCGACGCCGGCGCCCGGCGCCGTCTCGGTGCCGGGTCCGGGAGCGAGTCGTGAAGCGCAACACCTGGCAGCGTGAGGCGGTGCGCGAGGCCCTTGGTACCTCGGAGGGGTTCGTCAGCGCGCAGGCCCTGCACTCGGCGCTGCGCGCGGCCGGGTCATCCATCGGCCTGGCGACCGTGTACCGGGCGCTCGCCGACCTCGCGACGGAGGGTGAGGCCGACTCGCTGCAGCAGGAGGGCGAGAGCCTCTACCGCGCATGCACTCCGGGTAGTCACCACCACCATCTGATCTGCCGCAACTGCGGCACGACGGTCGAGATCGAGGCGGATGCCGTCGAGGAGTGGGCGCGCACCATCGCCGCCGAACACGGCTTCACCCGGCCCAACCACGTCGTCGACGTGTTCGGGCTGTGCCCGGCCTGCTCGGCCTAGCGGCGGCCGCTGAGCGCCAAGCCGAGTGCACCGAGCCTCGCGCGCGTGAGCGAGCCGCCCTGCAGCACGTCCCGGATGGTGCGCAGCGCGAACGCCGGACCTTGCACGATCATGGTCGTGACGACGGACTCCTCCCAGGCCTGCAACTCGTCGCGGATCTTCGCCGGCGGGCCGACGAGCGCGATCTCCTCGACGAGCCTCGTCGGCACCGCAGCGATGGCCTCGTCCTTGCGCCCGGCGAGGTAGAGCTCCTGAATGCGATCGCAGGTCTCGGCATAGCCCAGCCGGTCGATCACGTCGCGGTGGAAGTTGGCGCCCTTGGCGCCCATGCCGCCCACGTAGAGGGCGATCATCGGGCGCACCAGATCGGCGGCCTTCTCGACGTCGGGGTGCGGGATGACGGGGAGCTGCACCGCGATCTCGAACCGCTCGCGCGGGGAGCGCTCGGCCGAGCGTAGTGCGAACCCCGCCTCGAGGGAGGTGACCGCGTCGGCGTTGGCCTTCGGCGAGAACAGGAACGGCAGCCAGCCGTCGGCGATCTCGGCGGCGAGTGCGACGTTCTTCGGTCCTTCCGCTGCGAGATAGATCGGCAGATCGGCCCGCAGCGGGTGCACCGTCGACTTCAACGATTTGCCGAGGCCCGAGGCATCCGGGCCAGCGTAGGGCAGCGGGTAGTGCGGTCCCGCGGAGGTCACGGGTGCCTCGCGGGCGAGCACCTGGCGCACGATGTCGATGTACTCACGGGTGCGCGCGAGGGGTTTCGGATAGGGCTGTCCGTACCAGCCCTCGACGACCTGGGGCCCGGAGGCGCCGAGCCCGAGGATGACACGACCGCCCGAGAGGTGGTCGAGGGTGAGCGCCGCCATCGCCGTCGCGGTCGGCGCGCGCGCCGAGAGCTGGGCGATCCCGGTGCCGAGGCGGATGCGGGAGGTGTGCGAACCCCACCACGCGAGCGGGGTGAAGGCGTCGGAGCCATAGGCCTCCGCGGTCCACACCGACTCGAAGCCGAGCCGCTCCGCGGTGCGGATCGCCTTGAGCGCTCCGGCCGGTGGGCCCTGCTTCCAGTAGCCGGTCGAATAGCCGATGCGCATGGCCCGATTGTTGCAGATGTGGCGCAGCCCGGGTAACCTTTACAGGTTGAGCATTCCCGCTCACACGTGCGCCTCCCCATGAACGCCGGGGATCACGGCGTGCCGACAAGTGATCTTGGGTGCCGCATCCAGCAATGGAAGCGTCACG
This sequence comes from Rhodoglobus sp., assembly GCA_049305635.1. Lineage (GTDB taxonomy): Bacteria > Actinomycetota > Actinomycetes > Actinomycetales > Microbacteriaceae > Rhodoglobus. Next base: position 5,166 of record JBAQPI010000139.1, read on the forward strand.
GTAGCCAGAACAGGAGTACC
>JBAQPI010000140.1:0-3576 GCA_049305635.1 Rhodoglobus sp.
GGCGTATGCGGCGTACTTGGCGGTTTCGAATCAAGTCTTTGCGGAGGGCGGCAGCCGACCCGAGCGCCTGAACTCGGTGGCCACTGGCGAATTTCTCGCCGATGAGAAGGCAGGGTTTGAAACAGTCCTTGCCAACGGTTGGCGAAGCACCGGACACACCACCTTTCGGGATGTTGTCTTGCAGAGTTACTCCCCTGGATCATCCAACGGCATCATTGGGATCTATCTATGTGAAGACGTCTCAGGTGTTGATGTTATGGATGCGTCAGGGGTTTCAGTTGTCTCGCCGTCGCGCCCGGAAACCACCACAATGCAGGTGATCTTCGATCTCGGTGCAGGCGACGCTCTACTGATCTCTTCCAAGGAGGCCTGGAGCGTCGAGCCGTGCTGAGGTTGCCTTCTGCTCTTGGTATCGCTGTCGGGTTGTTCCTACTCACGCCTTCAGTCGCGAGCGCGGATGCGGGCAATTGCACATCTGAGGCGGTCTTGACCGGCGGTTGCTCTATCGACGCGTCCCTCGGCAACGGCAACGCCACTCTCGAAGGCTCCACCGGCACCCCCGGCTCCAGCTCCGGCGGCGCCTCGGCCGACGGTGCCCCGGCCCCGGTCGACCCCGACGCGGACTGCATCTACCTGCTCAACGACCGCTGCCTCGCCGCGGGTCCCGGGCGGACGGGGCCGGTGCAGCCGATCACGCTTGCCGACATCGCTCAGTTCCGGCCCGACCCGGGGGTTGATCGCATGGAGCCGGATGGCTGGATGGTCGTGGGCCTCGACACCAACTTCTTCGCATCCGCCGGCGCGCAGGTGCACAACGGCACCTTGCTCGGGCAGCCAGCCGCGGTGCGGTTCACCCCCATCGCCTGGCACTGGATGTACGGCGACGGCGCCGCGCGAACGAGTGCCACGCCGGGAGCGCCATGGTCCGCGCAGGGCCTTCGCGAGTTCGACCCCACCGGCACGAGTCACATCTACCGCGCGCCCGGCACCTACGCGATCGACCTGACGATCGACTTCGCCGCAGAATACCGCTTCGGTGCGGGACCGTGGTTCGAGATCCCGGGCGTGCTCCCGGTGCCCGCGAACCGGCTCATCGCCACCGCAGGCAGCGCCAAGACGGTGCTCGTCGAGCACGAATGCACGGCCGATCCGGCCGGACCCGGCTGCTGAAACCTCCTTCATAACGGGAACGAATCGCGGCCGACGGCGCTGGGCCGACGAGCCGCGCCGCGCAACCAAGCGAGCCACATCTCGGCGCGCCCACGAGCCCCAGGAAAGCCTCGGAATGCTCCCGGCTGGTCCAAATAGAATGCTCAGGTTGGCGGTGGATGCTGGCAGCGCTTGGAAGGAGCAAACACCGCATGAGTGACGCACAGCAGGGCCCGTCGACGGACCCCACCGAAGTTCCCGCCGCAACCGTCAGCCCGGCGCAGCAGGCGCCCGCTGAACCGCCCATCAGCAGTGCGCCAAGACGATCCATCGTCGTACCGGTCGCCGCAGCCCTCGTCGCCGGCGCCCTCATCGGCGGTGTCTCGGGTGCCGGCGTCAGCCTGTGGGCGACGTCGCTCAACACCGGCTCGCCGATCACCGGCAACGCGAGCCCGACCACCATCACCGTCAACGGCACGGATGACACCACCCTCGTCACCGCCGTCGCCGTCAAGGCATCACCCTCCGTCGTCACCATCTCGGTGAGCTCGGACTCGGCAGGCGGCACCGGCTCGGGCGTCATCCTCACCGACGACGGCTACATTCTCACCAACAACCACGTCGTCACCCTCGACGGCGCCGTCTCGTCCCCCGAGGTCACCGTCACCACCAACGACGGAAGGCTGCTGCCCGCCACGATCATCGGCACCGACCCCATCTCCGACCTCGCCGTCATCAAGGTGGAGGCCACGGACTTGCAGCCCGCCGAGTTCGCCGACTCCGACGCCCTCAACGTCGGCGACCGCGCCATCGCGATCGGCGCCCCGCTGGGACTGGCCGGCACCGTCACCGACGGCATCGTCAGCGCCCTCAACCGCAGCATCACCGTCGCCTCCTCCGCCGTGCCCGGAGAGAGCGACAGCGGCACCGAGGGGGAGCAGCAGCCCGGCCCGTACGACTTCTTCAACTTCGACATCCCCGGCCGGACCAGCACCCAGACGACCTCCACGATCTCGCTCGCCGTGATCCAGACCGATGCCGCGATCAACCCGGGCAACTCCGGCGGTGCGCTGCTGGACTCCGAGGGCCGCGTCATCGGCATCAACGTCGCCATCGCCTCCGCGGGCAGAACCGACACCGCGGGCAGCATCGGCGTGGGCTTTGCGATCCCCGCGAACGTGGCCCAGCGCGTCGCGGACGAGCTCATCGCCGGCAAGGCCGCCACCCACGGACTGCTCGGCGCGAGCGTGACCGACGTCACCGAGGACGAGAACCAGGCCGACGCCCAGGTGGTCGGCGCGAGCATCGTCGAGCTCACCTCCGGTGGGGCGGCGGAAACCGCTGGCCTGCGGGTCGGCGACATCATCACCGGCTTCAACGGCATCCCGATCACCGGCAAGACCGACCTCACCGCCCAGGTGCGGGCCGTCGCCGCCGGTTCGGATGCCGAGATCACCTACGTGCGAGACGGCAGGGCCGCGAACCTCACCCTCACGCTCGGAACGCTCCAGTAGCCGGGTGGGTGCGGGTGGCGCGCCGCGGTGCGCCACCCGGCCACCGCTAGGCTCGACGCATGGCGAAGCAGTCCGACGCCCTCCCCGGCGTCTCCTACGTCATGCCGGTTCTGAACGAGGTCGAGCACATCGAGGCCGCGATCGACAGTCTCAGCGCGCAGGACTACACGGGGCCGTACGAGATCATCCCGGCCCTCGGGCCGAGCGTCGACGGCACCAACGACGTGATTCAGGCGATGGCGGCGAAGGACCAGCACCTGCGCCCGATCCCCAACGAACTCGGCTCCACCCCGGGTGGCCTCAACGCGGCGATCCGCGCGGCCGAGTACGACATCATCGTACGCGTCGACGCGCACTCCGTGCTGCCGGCGCACTACACGCGGGTCGCGGTCCGCACCCTGCAGCAGACGGGGGCGGACAACGTCGGCGGCATCATGAAGGCCGAGGGACGCACCCCCTTCGAGAAGGCCGTCGCGCACGCCTATCGTTCCCCCGAGGGACTCGGCGGCACCCAGCACCACGTCGGCGGCAAGCCCGGGCCGGCCGACACGGTGTACCTCGGGTCGTTCCGGAAGCACCGCCTCTTCGACGTCGGGCTCTTCGACGAGGGCGTCAAGCGCGGGCAGGACTGGGAGCTCAACCGGCGCCTGCGCGCGAGCGGCGGCACGGTCTGGTTCACCCCCGAGCTCGAGGTGGTCTACCGGCCGCGCTCCAGCCTGCGCAAGCTCGTCCGGCAGTTCGTCGCGACCGGCATCTGGCGTGGGGAACTGGCCAGGCGCTTCGGCACGGCCAACGGCATCCGCTACTTCGTGCCGCCGGCCGCCGTGCTCGGCATCCTGCTTGGCGTGATCCTCGGCATCGTGGGACTGATCGCCGGACCGGCGTGGCTCGTGCTCGCGTTCGTGGTGCCCGC
>JBAQPI010000141.1:0-10995 GCA_049305635.1 Rhodoglobus sp.
GCCGACTCCTGACCTTCTGCGCCAACGAGGGTGCCGAAAGCGCGGAAAGTCAGGAGTCGGCGACGTGGGGGTGGGATGACGCGAAGTGCTCGATGGCGGCGAGCAACCCCTCGGCGGTGCCGTAGCGGTAGGTCGTGATGCCCAGGCTCGCGGCGCCCGCGACGTTGTCGGCCATGTCGTCGGCGAAGAAGGCGTCCTGCGCCGGGACGCGATACGCGTCGAGCACCCGGCGGAACACTCTCGGATCCGGCTTGCGCGCACCATAGTCGCTCGAGGTGAACCGGTGATCGCCGAACACCTCGACGAGTTCCGGGGCGAGCGAGGCGAGGTGCTTGGAGGCGAGGGCTCCGTTGTTGGTGAGCAGCGTCACCTGCCCGAACTCGGATGCCCGCCGCACCGCCGCGAGCGCCTCCGGCCTGGCGGTCATGGCCTCGCCGCGCACCCGCACCCACTCCGACTCGGCGACCGGCATGCCGATCGCCGCCTCGAACGCGGCGAGGTAGTCCTCCGGGCTCGCGAAGATCCCGGCCTCCGCCGCCCACTCGCCCTCGTCGTGCCACCAGCGCCGCCGCAGCTCTTCGAGGGAGAGGCCGGTGAGCCGCGTCATCCCGGCCATGCGCGCCCGCCAGTCGTAGTCGTAGAGCACATCGTCCATGTCGAAGATGAACAGGAGGCTCATCGCGGCCGCCCGGCGAAGCGTTCGATCGTGCCGATGAGCCCGTCGGCGACCGGTGTGCCGTCGGCCCACCAGCGCCGCGCGAGCCGGTACTGGCTCACCCCGGCCAGCCGCGCGGGCGCGGGGAGCCGACGACGGAAGTCGTACGCGTAGAGCGTCTTGTCGAGGTCGGAGAGGTAGCGGTCCACGGGCTCCCAAGTCTGACAGCGCGAAGCATCGCTTCGCGAATCGATCCTTGCCTAGATCGATGGCAAGTAGCATTGGACAGCCATGGCCCCCACCTACGACTGCTCGGTCGAAGCAGAGCTGCTGACCGGCATGCGACTCGCGCGCACCGCCATCGGTCGCGGGGACCTCGTGGTGATCCCCACCGACACCGTCTACGGGCTCGCCGCCGACGCCTTCAACCCGGCCGCGGTGCAGAAGCTCACCGACGCGAAGGGTCGCACGAGGCAGTCCCCGCCGCCCGTGCTCATCCCGGGCATCCCGACGCTCGACGCCCTCGCGGAGAGCGTGCCAGACGAGGTGCGGCAGCTCGTGAAGGCCTACTGGCCCGGGGGGCTCACGGTCATCCTGCCGGCGCAGTCCTCCCTCGTCTGGGACCTCGGCGAGACCCGCGGCACGGTCGCCCTGCGGATGCCGGCGAATCGTATCGCCCTCGAACTGCTCTCCGAGACGGGTCCGCTCGCGGTCTCGAGCGCCAACCGTACGGGGGAGCCGGCCGCGACGACAGTCGCCGAGGCCGAGGCGATGCTCGGTGACGCGGTGAGCGTCTACCTCGACGGCGGGCCCGGCGGCATGCTCGCCTCGACGATCGTGGATGCCACGGCCCTGGGCCTGCCCGAAGGCAAGCTGCGCATCGTGCGCGAGGGCGCGATCCCGCGCGAGGACATCGTCGCCCTGCTCGGGCCGGAGCGCGTCGCGTGAGGTACTACGTCCTCGTCGCGGGCATCGCCGCCCTGATCACGTTCGGGCTCTCCTTCGTCATCTTCAAGCTCAGCATGAAGTACCGGCTGTATCCCAAGATCCGCGAGCGCGACGTGCATTCCCGGCCCACGCCGCGCCTGGGCGGCGTCGCGATGTTCCTGGGCATGGTCGTCGCCTTCCTGGTGGCGTCGCAGCTGGCGAACTTCGACATCCTGTTCAGCGAGCCGCACGCCGTGATCGGCATCGGGGCCGCGGCGCTCGTGATCGTGCTCATCGGCGTCGTCGACGACATCTGGGACCTCGACTGGCTCACCAAGCTCGCCGGCCAGATCATCGCCGCCGGGTTGCTCGCCTGGCAGGGCGTGCAGATCTCGACCCTGCCGATCGGCGGGCAGACGATCGTCTCGCCGTACGTCTCGCTCATCATCACGATCCTCGCGGTCGTGCTCGTGATGAACGCCATCAACTTCATCGACGGGCTCGACGGGCTCGTCGCCGGCGTCGCCCTCATCGCCAACGCGGTGTTCTTCGTCTACGTGTACTTCCTGCAGCAGCAGGCGCAGACCGAGTACTACAACGTCGCCTCCCTGCTCACCGCGGCGCTCATCGGCGCCTGCGTGGGCTTCCTGCCGCTGAACTTCCACCCGGCGAAGCTCTTCATGGGGGATGCGGGGGCCCTGCTCATCGGCCTGCTCATGGCGGCCTCCGCGATCTCGGTCACGGGCCAGGTGAATCCTGAGGCCATCGAGCAGGTCGACCTGAACGCGTTCTTCGTGGGCGCGTTCATCCCGATCCTGCTGCCCTTCGCCGTGCTCGTCGTGCCCCTGCTGGACTTCGGCCTCGCGGTGATCCGGCGACTGCGCGCGGGCAAGTCCCCGTTCTCCGCCGACCGCAAGCACCTGCACCACCGCCTGCTCGACATGGGCCATTCGCACCTGCACGCCGTGCTCATCTTCTACGCCTGGACCCTCGTGGTCGCGGTCGGCGCCCTGCTGTACATGTTCATCCCCGCCGTCTGGGCCACGCTCATCATCGTCGTCGGTCTCGTCGCGTGCACGCTCGTCACGCTTTCGCCGTTGAGTCGCCGCAAGGCGCTCGAGGCGGTCGCCCAGTCGGCGGATGACGCGCACCCGGCCGATCCCGACATCGCACGCTACGACGGCCTCGACGCCGTGGGTGAGGACCCGGACACCATCGAACTCCTGAAGGGCGGCCGATGAACGCCGTGACCATTCTCAAGCGCGTGCTGCTCTACGGCGGTCTGCTCGCGGCGGCGATCGCGACCGTCGGGGGAGTATTGGGATTCCTCGTCGTCGGTCCCCGCGGCCTGGTGAGCGCGCTCATCGGCACCGGCATGGCCTTCGTCTTCCTCGCCGTGACGGCCGTCAGCATCCTGCTCGCGAACCGCACGAGCAAGTCCGAGGTGCTCAGTCCCTCCTTCTTCGGCATCGTGCTGGGCGGCTGGCTGCTGAAGTTCGTGGTGTTCCTCGTGCTCGTCTTCCTGCTCAAGGATCAGCCGTGGATCGACAACATCGTGCTCTTCCTGAGCATCGTCGCGGGGGTCGTCGGGAGCCTCGTCGTCGATCTGCTCGTGATCGCCAAGGCACGGATGCCGTACGTCTCGGATATCTCGATGCCGAGAGATTCCGGCCGCGACGACACGCCGTGACGAGCGCAACGCCAGCAGATAGTAGGGATTCGGAGTAATCCGGGATTCTTGATAGTGTTTGAGGCGATCGCCCCCACTTCCATCGCCGCGTGGTTGCACGCCCCGATACTGGAGACAGCGCTGCTACACCACGCTCTCACCCTCGCACCACTCGCCGCCGACGACGAATCCGGCGATGGCGGCTTCCACGGGCCATCGATTCTCGAGTTCTTCCCCGACGCGGTCTTCTTCGCGGGCACGCCCCTCGAGATGAACCGGATCGTGCTGATCCGGCTCATCGCGGTCGTCGCCATCGTGCTGATCTTCTGGCTCGGCACTCGGCGCATGAGACTCGTGCCCGGCCGATTCCAGTCTCTCGTGGAGATGGGACTCGACCTCGTGCGCGTCAACATCGCCGAAGACCTGCTCGGCAAGAAGGACGGCCGCCGATTCCTGCCGCTCTTGACGACGATCTTCTTCATGGTGCTGTTCATGAACATCACCGGCATCATCCCCGGCCTCAACATCGCGGGAACCTCCGTGATCGGGGTGCCGCTCGTGCTCGCCGCCGCCGCGTACATCACCTTCATCTATGCGGGCGTCAAGAAGCACCCGGGCGCCTTCTTCAAGAACGCGCTCTTCCCGCCCGGTGTGCCGTGGTACCTGTATCCCATCGTGACGCCGATCGAGTTCGTGTCGACGTTCGTGCTGCGCCCGATCACGCTCACCCTCCGACTGCTCATGAACATGGTCGTCGGCCACCTCCTGCTCGTGCTGTTCTTCGCGGCGACGCAGTTCTTCTTCTTCACCGCCGGCAGCTGGTGGTCGCTGTTCGGGGTCGGCACGCTCGCCTTCGGCATCGTGTTCACGTTCTTCGAGATCCTCGTCGCCGTGCTGCAGGCCTATGTCTTCACCCTCTTGACCGCCGTCTACCTCCAGCTCGCGCTGGCGGAAGAGCACTAAGCGGGACTGGCGCTCGCCAGGCCCGAATCACCGGAAGGAACAACAACGTGGACGCAACATCCGTCGTCGCTGAGCTCAGCGGGAACATCGCGACCGTCGGCTACGGCCTCGCGGCGATCGGCCCGGCCATCGGCGTGGGCATCGTGGTGGGCAAGACCATCGAGTCGGTGGCCCGCCAGCCCGAGCTGCAGGGTCGCCTGACGGTCCTCATGTACATCGGTATCGCCTTCACCGAGGCCCTCGCCTTCATCGGCATCGCGACCTACTTCATCTTCACCTCCTAAGGAACCCCATGCTGGACGTGCTGTTCACGGCGACGGAGGAGGCGGCGACGCCGAACCCGCTGATCCCGGCGATCTACGACATCGTGTGGTCGCTCGTGCCGTTCGCGATCATCCTCGTGCTGTTCTGGCGCGTGGTGCTCCCGGCGATGCAGAAGACGCTGGACGCCCGCGCCGAGCTCATCGAGGGCGGCATCACGAAGGCCGAGAAGGCTCAGGCCGAGGCCGCCGCGGCGCTCGAGCAGTACCAGGCGCAGCTCGCCGAGGGTCGCGCCGAGGCGGCGAAGATCCGCGAGCAGGCCCGACTGGATGGCACGGCGATCGTCAACGAGGCGAAGGAGCAGGCCGCGACCGAGGCCGCCCGCGTCACCGCAAACGCCCTCGCGACGATCGAGGCCGAGCGCCAGGCCGCGCTCGTCTCCCTGCGCTCCGAGGTCGGCTCGCTCGCGATCGATCTCGCCTCGGGCGTGATCGGCCAGAGCCTCAGCGACGACAAGAAGGCCTCGGCCATGGTCGACCGGTTCCTCGCGGACTTGGAAGCATCCGAGAAGGCCCAGAAGAAGGCAGCCAAGTAGCCATGGGTTCAGCGACGAGTCAGGCCCTTGCGGGCGCCCGTGCGGCGCTGGCGGGTCTCGGCGGCAAGGACGGTCTCGCCACCGGCGGGCAGCTGTTCGAGGCCGTGCGGGTGATCGGCGACTCCGCGCAGCTGCGCGGTGCCCTCGCCGACTCGGCGGCCGACGCACAGGCGAAGGCGGCGCTGGTCGCCGAGGTCTTCGCATCGCTTGGCTCCCCGGCGAGGCAGCTACTCGCCTCGATCGTGGCGAGCCGCTGGTCCACGCAGGATGACCTGCTCGCGGGCATCGAGGAGATCGGCATCCGCGCCGTCGCGGGTTCGGCGAAGCCGGGCGTCTCGATCGTCGACGAGCTCTTCGCCTTCCGCACCGCGGTGGGCTCCGACGCGGAGCTCGAGCTCGCGGTCGGCAGCAAGCTGGGCTCCCCGGAGGCGAAGGCAGCCCTGGTGAGCTCCCTGCTCTCCACGAAGGCCAGCGCGCAGACCGTCACGATCGTGGAGCAGCTCGTGCGCCAGCCGCGCGGGCGCAGGATCGGGCAGTTGCTGTCGGGCGCGGCATCCATCGTCGCCGACGAGGCTGGTCTCGCCATCGCGACCGTCATCACGGCGGCGCCGTTGACCGCCGCCCAGCTCGACCGGCTTCGCGCCGGCCTCGCGAAGAGCTACGGGCGCGACCTCGAGCTCAACGTTCGTCTCGATCCCTCGATCATCGGGGGCGTGCGGGTGCAGGTCGGCGACGACGTCATCGACGGCAGCGTCGCCACCCGCCTCGCCGACCTCAGGCTTCAGCTCGCCGGCTAGCGGGCGCGGAACATCCACAGAAGGAAACCCAAATGGCAGAACTCACCATCAGTCCGGACGAGATCCGCGACGCGCTCAAGGACTTCGTGAAGTCCTATGAGCCCGGCAAGGCGGGCAGGTCCGAGGTCGGCACCGTCGTGGACGCCGCCGACGGCATCGCCCACGTCGAAGGGCTGCCCGGCGTGATGGCCAACGAGCTCATCCGCTTCGCCGACGGCACCGCGGGGCTCGCACTCAACCTCGACGAGAACGAGATCGGCGCCATCGTGCTCGGCGAGTTCACCGGCATCGTGGAGGGCCAGGAGGTCACCCGCACCGGCGACGTGCTCTCGGTTCCGGTCGGTGACGCGTTCCTCGGCCGCGTCGTCGACCCGCTCGGCGCCCCGATCGACGGCCTCGGCGAGATCAAGGCGGAGGGTCGTCGCGCCCTCGAGTTGCAGGCGCCCGGCGTCATGCAGCGCAAGAGCGTGCACGAGCCCATGCAGACCGGCATCAAGGCGATCGACGCGATGATCCCGATCGGGCGCGGCCAGCGCCAGCTCATCATCGGCGACCGCCAGACCGGCAAGACCGCGATCGCGATCGACACCATCATCAACCAGAAGGCCAACTGGGACTCGGGCGACACCACCAGGCAGGTGCGCTGCATCTACGTCGCCATCGGTCAGAAGGGCTCCACGATCGCGGCCGTCAAGGGCGCCCTCGAGGATGCCGGGGCGATGGAGTACACGACGATCGTCGCGGCCCCCGCATCCGACCCCGCGGGCTTCAAGTACCTCGCCCCGTACACCGGTTCGGCCATCGGCCAGCACTGGATGTACGGCGGCAAGCACGTGCTCATCGTCTTCGACGACCTCTCCAAGCAGGCCGAGGCCTACCGCGCGGTCTCCCTGCTGCTGCGCCGTCCGCCGGGACGCGAGGCGTACCCCGGCGACGTGTTCTACCTGCACTCCCGCCTGCTGGAGCGTTGTGCCAAACTCTCCGACGAGCTGGGTGCCGGCTCGATGACGGGCCTGCCGATCATCGAGACCAAGGCCAACGACGTCTCGGCCTACATCCCGACCAACGTGATCTCGATCACCGACGGGCAGATCTTCCTGCAGTCCGACCTGTTCAACGCCAACCAGCGCCCCGCGGTGGACGTCGGCATCTCGGTCTCCCGCGTCGGTGGCGACGCGCAGGTCAAGTCGATCAAGAAGGTCTCGGGAACGCTCAAGCTCGAGCTCGCCCAATACCGTTCCCTCGAGGCCTTCGCGATGTTCGCGAGCGACCTGGATGCCACGTCCCGCCGCCAGCTCGCACGCGGCGCGCGCCTGACCGAGTTGCTGCGCCAGCCGCAGTACTCGCCGTTCCCGGTCGAGAAGCAGGTCGTCTCCATCTGGGCGGGGACCAACGGCAAGCTCGACGAGGTGCCGGTCGAGGACATCCTGCGGTTCGAGTCCGAGCTGCACGACTACCTCGCGCGAAACACCAAGGTGCTCGACACCCTGCGCGAGACCAATGTGCTCGACGACGACACCACGGCGGAGCTGGAGGCGGCCGTCGACAGGTTCAAGCTCGAGTTCCAGACCGGGGACGGCAAGCCGCTCAACGGTCCCGGCTCCGAGCAGTTCGAGGAGATCGAGGCCGAGGAGATCGAGCAAGAGGTCATCGTTCGCCAGAAGCGCGGCAAGTAGTCCTCGGCAACCGCATCACGAACACGACAGAGAGAAAGCAATGGGAGCGCAACTTCGGGTCTACCGGCAGAAGATCAAGGCTGCCCAGACGACCAAGAAGATCACCCGGGCCATGGAGCTCATCTCCGCGTCGCGCATCCAGAAGGCGCAGCAGCGGGTCGCCGCATCCGGGCCGTACTCGCGCGCCGTCACGCGCGCCGTGTCGGCGGTCGCGACCTTCTCGAACGTCGACCACGTGCTCACGACCGAGCCGGAGGTCATCGAGCGCGCCGCGATCGTGATCTTCTCCTCCGATCGAGGCCTGGCTGGAGCGTTCAACGCGAACGTGCTGCGCGAGGCGAATGAGCTCGCGACGCGCCTGCAGCACCAGGGCAAGGACGTCGTCTACTATCTCGTCGGACGCAAGGCGGTCGCGTACTTCGCCTTCCGCAAGCGCGCCGCGGAGCGGATCTGGACCGGCGGCACCGACTCGCCCGAGTTCGCGATGGCGAAAGAGATCGGCGAGGCGGTCGTCGCGAAGTTCCTGCAGCCGGCAAGCGAGGGCGGAGTCGATGAGATCCACATCGTCTACAACCGCTTCGTCAGCATGCTGACCCAGGTGCCCGAGGTCGTGCGCCTGCTGCCGCTCGAGGTCGTGGAGGGCGTCGAGCCGCCGTCCAAGGACGACGTGCTGCCGCTCTACGAGTTCGAGCCCGAGGTCGGCGACGTGCTCGACGCGCTCCTGCCGGTGTACATCGAGAGCCGCATCTTCAACGCGATGCTGCAGTCCGCCGCGAGCAAGCACGCCGCCACGCAGAAGGCGATGAAGTCCGCGAGCGACAACGCCGACAAGCTCATCAAGACCTACACGACGCTCGCGAACAACGCGCGGCAGTCCGAGATCACCCAGCAGATTTCCGAGATCGTGGGCGGCGCAGACGCCCTCTCCTCGGCGAAGTAACACGACCACAGGAAGAGAAATCATGGCTACCGCTACCAAGAAGGCCCCGGCCACGAAGGCTGCGACCGGCGTCGGCCGCATCGCGCGCGTCACCGGCCCCGTCGTCGACATCGAGTTCCCGCACGAGGCGATCCCGGGCATCTACAACGCCCTCAAGACGACGATCACGATCGGCAGCCAGGCGAACGAGATCACCCTCGAGGTCGCGCAGCATCTCGGCGACGACGTGGTGCGCGCGATCGCCCTCAAGCCCACCGACGGCCTCGTGCGCGGCCAGGAGGTGCGCGACACCGGCGAGCCGATCACGGTGCCCGTCGGCGACGTGACCAAGGGCAGGGTGTTCAACGTCATCGGGGAGGTGCTCAACGCCGAGCCCGGCGAGAAGATCGAGATCACCGAGCGCTGGCCCATCCACCGCAAGCCCCCGGCCTTCGACCAGCTCGAGTCCAAGACCGAGCTCTTCGAGACCGGCATCAAGGTCATCGACCTCCTCACCCCCTACGTGCAGGGCGGCAAGATCGGCCTGTTCGGCGGTGCCGGTGTCGGCAAGACCGTGCTCATCCAGGAGATGATCCAGCGCGTCGCGCAGGACCACGGTGGCGTCTCGGTGTTCGCCGGCGTCGGCGAGCGCACCCGTGAGGGCAACGACCTCATCGGCGAGATGGAGGAGGCGGGTGTCTTCGACAAGACCGCGCTCGTGTTCGGCCAGATGGACGAGCCGCCGGGTACGCGTCTTCGCGTCGCGTTGTCGGCCCTCACGATGGCGGAGTACTTCCGTGACGTGCAGAAGCAGGACGTGCTGCTGTTCATCGACAACATCTTCCGCTTCACGCAGGCCGGCTCCGAGGTCTCGACGTTGCTGGGCCGCATGCCCTCCGCGGTGGGCTACCAGCCGAACCTCGCTGACGAGATGGGCATCCTGCAGGAGCGCATCACCTCGACGCGCGGCCACTCGATCACCTCGTTGCAGGCGATCTACGTGCCCGCCGACGACTACACCGACCCGGCGCCGGCGACGACCTTCGCGCACCTCGACGCGACGACGGAGCTCAGCCGCGAGATCGCGTCGAAGGGCCTGTACCCGGCCGTGGACCCGCTGACCTCGACCAGCCGCATCCTCGACCCCCGCTACCTGGGCGCCGATCACTACCGGGTGGCCACCGACGTCAAGGCGATCCTGCAGAAGAACAAGGAGCTGCAGGAGATCATCGCGATCCTCGGTGTCGACGAGCTCAGCGAAGAGGACAAGATCACGGTGTCGCGTGCGCGCCGCATCCAGCAGTTCCTCTCCCAGAACACCTACATGGCCAAGAAGTTCACGGGCGTCGAGGGCTCGACCGTGCCGCTCAAGGACACGATCGAGTCCTTCGACGCGATCGTCAAGGGCGAGTTCGACCACGTCGCCGAGCAGGCCTTCTTCAACGTCGGCGCGATCTCCGATGTCGAGGCGGCCTGGGCTCGCATCCAGAAGGAGAACGGCTAACCATGGCCGAGCTCAAGGTCAGCATCGTCTCGGCCGACCACGAGGTGTGGTCGGGCCTGGCGAAGCAGATCGTCGCGCGCACGACCGAGGGCGAGATCGGCATCCTGCCCGGGCACGAGCCGATCCTCGCGATCCTCGGCGCCGGCGAGGTGCGGGTCACGGCGACCGACGGCTCGGTGCTGACCGCGAACGCGGATGACGGTTTCCTCTCGGTCGAGCACGACACCGTCACGGTCGTCGCGAGCAGCGCGGAACTGGTCTAAGTTCGAGACATGCTCATCGTGATGGCCGGGCTCCCCGGTGCAGGCAAGTCGACGATCGGGCAAGTACTGGGTTCGCGGCTCGACGTGCGCGTGGTCTCGGTCGACCCGATCGAGTCGGCGATCCTGCGCGCCGGGATCGACGCGGACCAGCCGACCGGGCTCGCGGCGTACCTCGTCGCCGAGATGCACGCCGAGGGCGCCCTCGAGTCGGGCCGCAGCGTCATCGTGGATGCCGTGAACGCGGTCGACCCGGCGCGAGAGCAGTGGGTCAACCTCGCCGCGCGCCACAAGGAGCAGCTCAAGTTCATCGAGGTGATCTGCTCGGACACCGAGCTGCACCGTCAGCGCATCGAGGCGCGCGAGCGCACCCTGCCCCACCTCGAGCTGACCTGGAACGCGGTCGAGCAGAGCCTCGAGGAGTACGCCGAGTGGAGCGGCCCGAGCGCCGCGATCGCCCGCATCACCCTCGACTCGGTCGACCCCCTCGGCGTCAACATCGAGCGTGCACTCGCCTTCATCGAGTCCTAGTGCTCGTGCTGCTGCCGCCGTCCGAGACCAAGCGGGACGGCGGGGAGGACGGCTCCGCCCTCGACCTCGCGAGCCTTTCCTTCCCCGAGCTCACGCCGCAGCGGGGCAGCGCCATCGCGGCCCTCCGACGCCTCTCCCGGAGCGTTGCGGGCTCGACGGCCGCGCTCCGCCTCGGCGCCACCCAGCGCTTCGAGATCGAGCGCAATCGCGCGCTCACGACCTCCCCGGTGATGCCGGC
>JBAQPI010000142.1:0-1541 GCA_049305635.1 Rhodoglobus sp.
GCCGCCACCGCCGCCACCGCCACCGCCACCGCCACCACCACCGCCGCCGCCACCACCACCACCGCCATCCGTTCCGACGGCGACGCCGACCGCGACGCCGGAGCCGGAGCCGGAGCCGGAGCCGACGGTTTCACACACACCGGTCGCGAAGACCCCCGAGCAGCCGAAGCAGCTGGACACGCTCGCCCTGCCGCTGGATGAGGAGGCGGAGCCGACGCCCGAACCGAGCGCAACCGTCGCGCCCCAGCCGCCGACGGAGGCGGTCGTCGCCGAGGAGGCGCCGCGCACGCTCGCGAGCGGAGTCGAGCCGCATGGGGTTCCGCGCAGCGATCCGGCGGCCCCCGGCTTCCTCTCGGGGACCATTCCGACCTGGCAGCGCCTGCTGAGCCAGCCGCTCACGTTCGTCGCGGCCGGTGGCATCGGCGGGCTCATCCTGCTGCTCGTCGCGATCCCCGCGAACATCCTCGACTCCACGATCGAGGCGAACGCCACCCGCCTCGCGGCGCCCTTCGCGCGATTCGCGCCGTTCTTCGCGCGCGCGCGCAGGCTCTGGGCGAGGGTTCCGCGCCTGCCGCTCTCCGCGCCGCTCATGATCGTGCTCGCGACCTTCGCGTTCGGCTTCGCCGACCCCGACTTCGGCGTGGACCCGACCTCACTGCGGACGACGATCGCGCTCGCGCTCGGCCTGCTGCTCGTGGTCATGCTGCCGATCGTCATCACGCGCGTCACCGTGGGCCGCCGGTGGCACGTCCCCGCGCAGGTCGTCGCACGGCCCGGCGCGCTCATCCTCGCGGTCGCCGGCGTGCTCGCCTCGCGCACCTTCGGCTTCTACCCCGGTCTGCTCATCGGCCTCGTGGTCGGGCTCGAACTCGCCCATGAGGCACGCAGCTCCGACCGCGCCAGGGCGATCGCGGTGCGGATGGGAAGCACCCTCGCGATCGCGACCCTCGCCTGGATCGGCTACTCCTGGCTCTCCGCGACGACCGCGAACACCGACCCGACCTTCCTGACCCAGTTGCTCGGCGACACCCTCGTGGCCTCGACGGTGGAGGGTCTCACCGGCGTGATGGTCGCACTCCTGCCGGTGACCTTCCTCGACGGCAAGGACCTCTTCGACGGCTCCAGGCGCACCTGGCTGGCGTTCGCGATCCCGACCGCCTTCGCGTTCTCGCTCATCGTGCTGCCGACGGTCATGAGCGAGAGCGGCCCGGAGAGCCCCCTGGGCCTGTGGATCACGGTGCTCATCGCCTTCGCGGCCTTCGTGTTCGCGGTTTGGCTCACGCTGCGGCTGCTCGACCGGCGCGACGCCGCCCGGGCGAAGGCCGAGCCGGCGGTTCCCGTCGACGCCGGGTAGCCGCCCGCAGCCGATATATGGGAGCATCGGAGCACGCCCTGCACCGCGTCACCGCAGCCGACGACGGGCGCTCCTGCACCCCCACCGCATCCCGAGCGAGGCGACGATGAACCGCACCCGTGTCTCCGCGGCGATCGCCGCGGCCGCCCTCATCGGCTTCGCCGTGTTCGGCGGCGCCATCGCGGCG
>JBAQPI010000143.1:0-1681 GCA_049305635.1 Rhodoglobus sp.
TGCTCGGCTCGCGCGGGCGTTCGGCGGCGGCCGTCGTCCCCGTCGCAGACCGGGTCGCCGTGGCGCCGAAGTCGGCGAGACGGCGCCGGCTGTGGTGGCTCATCGCCGCGATCGCGCTGCTCGTCGCCGGCGCCGCGACCGCGGGCTGGTACTTCGGCGCGGGCCCGGGGTCGCAGACGACCATCCCCTCGTCCATCGCCAACCTCACGGTCGACGAGGCACGGGCCGTCCTCGAGGAACTGGGCCTGACCGTCTCGGAGACCGTCGGAGAGATCGACTCCCCCACCGTCCCGGTGGGCCTCGTCGCCGAGACCGATCCGAGCATCGGCTCCCAGGTTCCCAACGGGTCCGAGGTGCAGCTGCTCGCCTCCACCGGCCCGAAGCCGCTGCCGGTGCCGGCCTTCGCCGGGATGACCGAGGAGCAGGCGCGCGCGGCGATCGAGGATGCCCCCTTCACCTTCGATCGCACGATCGAGCAGTTCGACGCCGCGGTGCCCGGCGGCGTCGTCATCGACGCCCTCGCCGCGGACGGCACGAGCCTGGCCGGCGTGCCGACCTATGGCGAACTGCAGAAGATCAGCCTCGTGGTCTCGGTGGGATCGCTGCCGGACCTCGCAGGCCGCAGCGTCGCCGAGGCGACCGCGGCGCTCGAGGCCGTCGGGCTCGCCGTCGGGGCGATTCGCGAGGAGGAGTTCAGCGACACCGTGCCGCAGGGCGCCGTCATCCGCGCCCAGGCCGGCGACGGCTCGCAGCCGGTACGCGTCGGCGACACCGTCGACCTCATCACGTCGAAGGGCGTCGAGCTGGTCACCGTGCCCGATGTGGTCGGGCAGACCTGGGCTGAGGCCAAGCCCCAGTTGCTCGCCGCCGGATTCGAGCTCGACTACAACATCTTCGCCGACGTGCAACCGGAACTTGTCACGGTATCCGGTCTCGACCCCGGTGCGGGCGAACTCGCCCCGAAGGGCAGCACCGTCCACGTCAGCCTCACACTGTAGCCGCTCCGCTCCGACTCGACGGCTCCAACGCGACGGGCGGCACCCTGGGCTGGGAAGCTCGCGGTATGCAGGACGAGTTCCTGAGTTCCCGCACGCGTCGCAACGGGTGACCGAGCGGCAAGGGGGGCGATCATCGCGTGCCGACGACCGCCGCGCCCCCGCCGAGGACGGCGAGGACGGCAAGATCCGCGAACGCGGGCTCGCGCGAGCGGCGCACCCCGATAACCGAGGGGATCGCACGGTGTGCCGGAGCTACGCATCCGCGGGGCGCGGTGCAATGCGCCCCGCCCGTCGTTTCTGGCGAGCAGGTACTCAGGAGAACGTCCTGAGGATGGCGAGTCTCTCGAGCGGGTGCGTCGGCGGCGAGGGCACGGGGCGGGCGGCCCAGGCGGGGCAGCCACGGCGAGGCAGCGAGGGCGAGGGCCGACGAGCCTAGAACGCGACGAGTTCCTCGGCGACCAGGAACGCGAGCTCGAGCGACTGCATGTGATTGAGCCGCGGGTCGCACAGCGACTCGTAGCGGGTCGCGAGGGTGGCCTCGTCGATCTGCTCGGAGCCGCCGAGGCACTCGGTGACGTCGTCGCCGGTGAGTTCGATGTGGATGCCCCCCGGGTAGGTGCCCGCCGCCCGGTGCGCCTCGAAGAAGCCCTTGACCTCGTCGACGACATCGTCGAAGCGACGCG
>JBAQPI010000144.1:0-4233 GCA_049305635.1 Rhodoglobus sp.
ACCTCAACGTGAACGGGCAGTCCGGCTACTTCGCCCACTCGCTCAACGCCTACGGCCGGCAGGGCAAGCCGTGCCCGCGCTGCGGCCGGCCGGTGGTGCGCGAGCAGTTCATGAACCGCGGCTCGCACTTCTGCGCGTTCTGCCAGCGGGTGCGCTAACCGAACCGCACCGAGAACCTGGCCCCGCCCGTCTCGCGGTTCGCCGCCGCGATCGTGCCGCCCATCCGCGTGATCAGGCGTGAGGCGATCGAGAGTCCGAGGCCGGTGCCGACGGGGCGGGAGTCGCGGTAGCGCGCGTGCAGGGCGCCGCGATCGAAGGCGACGGCGAGGTCCTCGTCGGTCAGTCCGGGTCCGTCGTCGAGCACCTCCACGAGTCCCTCGGCGGCCCGCAGCTCGACGCTCGCGCCGCCCGCCCGCATCGCGTTCTCGACGAGCCCGTCGAGCACCTGCCGCAGGCGCCGGGGATCGGTCGTGATCGCACCGTCACCGTGCGTGGTCATCCTCACCCCGAGGATCGCGGCGCGCCCGGCCCACGCGGCGCCGACCTCGTCGAGCAGCGCGGCCAGGTCGACGCGTTCCGGGACCAGGCTGAAGTCGTCGGCCTCGAGCCTGGCCAGTTCGAGCAGGTCCTTCACGAAGTGGTCCAGGCGCTCGGTCTCGGTCACGAGGGTGCGGCCGACGGCGGCGGGGTCATCCACGATGCCGTCGGCGAGGGCCTCGCCGTAGCCGCGGATCGCGGTCAGCGGCGTGCGAAGCTCGTGCGAGATCGACAGCAGGAACTCGCGCTGGCGTCCCTCCGATGTCGCGAGGGCGCGGTCGAGCGCGCTGAGCGCCTCGGCGACATCGGCGACCTCGGTGGTGCGCGTGCGCTCGGGCATCGGCACGCCGCGCTCCCCGGCTGCGAGCCGGCGGGCGGATGCCGCGGCCTGCACCAGTGGCCGGGCGAGCACCCGCGCGAGCACCGTGCCGCCCGCGATGGCCACGATGAGCCCGATCCCGAGCGCGAGCAGTATCCGGGATGAGGCCTGCCCGACCGCGCGGTCCACGGCGGACATCGGCAGCGCGAGCACGATGGCCCCCCCGCCGTCGGTGGGTCTGGCCTCCACCATGACGAGGCCGGAATCGCCGCGGCGCACCGTCGAGACCGAATCGCCGCGGGCGAGCCGCTCAAGGATCAGACGGTCGACGACCGCTGAGGCCGGTCCGTCGACGCCGCCGTCGGCGCGCACGAGCGCCACCTCGGTGCCGCCGAGGGCGAGCGAGGCCTTCTCGGCGAGCTCGGCGCCGGACGCGAGCCGGGGCAGCCTCGCGAGGATGTCCGCCTGCGCGGCGAGCTGCGTGCGCGCCTGCTCGGTCGTGAACGACCGCACGATCTGCAGCGAGATGAGTCCCGTGGCGGTGACGGCGACGATCGCGACGACGACCGTGACGAAGGTGATGCGTCCGCGCAGGGATCTCACGAGTCGGCCGCCGTGTAGCCGACGCCGCGCACCGTGCGGATGGGGTTGGGATCGCCCAGTTTGCCGCGCAGCTGCGCGATGTGCACGTCGACAGTGCGTCCGCCGCCGTAGTCGGCGTGTCCCCAGACGCTCGAGAGCAGCTGCTCGCGGCTGAAGACCTGGCCGGGCGTGGCCATGAGCTTGGCGAGCAGATCGAACTCGGTCGTGGTGAGCGCGATCGGCTCGTCGCGATGGTGCACGGTGCGCCGCCCCGGGTCGAGGCGGATCCCCGCGAGTTCGAGCAGCGGCTGCTGTGGCCCGTCCTGGCGGCGCAGGATGCCCTTGATGCGCGCGACGAGCTCGCGCGGCGAGAACGGCTTGGTGAGGTAGTCGTCGGCGCCGAGTTCGATGCCCAGCACCCGGTCGACCTCGTCGTCGCGTGCGGTGACGAAGACCACGGGCGTCCAGTCACCGGACTCGCGCAGCGCCCGGCAGACCTCGATGCCGTCCAGGCCCGGCAGGCCTACGTCGAGCACGACCGCGACCGGACGCAGGGCGCGCACCGCGGCGAGGCCGGCCGCGCCGTTCCGCTCGACGTGCACGCCGAATCCGGCCTGGGTGAGGTACAGCCGCTCGACGTCGGCGATCGCGGGCTCGTCCTCGACGATCACCACGAGTCCGCGCGCCTGAGTCATGTCACTCATTCAAGCCCATCGCGCAGGGCGCGGCCGCGCGCATTACATTCACCGAACACGCGCCTGACCGGGCCCGAACACGGGCACGGGAGAGTCATGGATGTCGCCAGATCGGCGAGCGAGACGAAAGGACGCATCATGATGAAGATCCGCACCAGCGTCGCCCTCGGAGCGACCCTCACCGCCGCAGCCGTGTTCGGCCTCGGCGCCACCGCCACCGCCGCCGCCCCCCTCGGTGCCGACGCGACGATCGAGGTCGAGGGCTGCAACTTCGGCGAGCACATGGCCCGAGTCTGGATGGCCCTGCCGCCCGAGCTGCAGTCCGACCTCAAGGACCTCAAGGAGCTCGAACCGGGCGAGCGCGGCTCGTTCGCTCGCGAGATCCGCGACGGCGCGCTCGCCGGCGAGTACGGACCAAGGGTGCAGGAGCGCGCCGAGCGCGCTCAGGAGCGCCGCATCCGGGTCATGGCCATGCTGCCGGAGGAGCTCAAGGAGGATCTGCTCGACCTCAAGGAACTCGAGCCCGAGGAGCGCCGCGACGCCGCCGAGGCGATCGCACAGGACGCGCTCGACGGCGTCTACGGCGAGAAGGTGCAGAGCGTGACCGTGCGCATCCAGGGCTCGGAGTTCTGGCAGTCCTGCATCGCCGACTGAGCCCGCGACAGCGGCCGGGGGCGTGACTCCCGGCCGCCTCGTCGCACCTGTGCGGCTCATGCGTGGCACGAGGCGGCTGACCGGGCCGCCCCACGGTCCGCCGCCCGTGCCATCGACGCAGCGTCGGGTAGCCTTGCCCGAAGATGTCGAGCGGAGCGCCGTGTACCTGAAGAGCCTGACCCTCAAGGGGTTCAAGTCCTTCGCGCAGCCGACGACATTCGCGTTCGAGCAGGGCGTCACGTGCGTCGTCGGCCCCAACGGCTCCGGCAAGTCCAACGTCGTCGACGCCCTCGCCTGGGTCATGGGCGAGCAGGGCGCCAAGACCCTGCGCGGCGGCAAGATGGAGGACGTCATCTTCGCCGGCACCGCCACCAAGGGACCGCTCGGCCGCGCCGAGGTGCTGCTGACCATCGACAACGCCGACGGCGCGCTGCCCATCGACTACAGCGAGGTCACGATCAGCCGCACGCTGTTCCGCAACGGCGGCAGCGAGTACGCGATCAACGGCGAGCAGTGCCGGCTCCTCGACGTGCAGGAGCTGCTCAGCGACTCCGGTCTCGGCCGTGAGATGCACGTGATCGTCGGGCAGGGGCAGCTCGACGCGGTGCTGCACGCGAGCCCCGAGGATCGCCGCGGGTTCATCGAGGAGGCGGCGGGCATCCTCAAGCACCGCCGTCGCAAGGAGAAGACGATCCGCAAGCTCGAGGCGATGCAGGCGAACCTCACACGCCTGAGCGACCTCGCGGGGGAGATCCGCCGTCAGCTCAAGCCGCTCGGGCAGCAGGCCGAGATCGCCAAGGAGGCGGCCTCGATCGCCGCGGTCGTGCGGGATGCCAGGGCCCGCCTGCTCGCGGACGAGGTCGTCGAGCTCCGCACCGCCATCACCGAGGTCAGCCGCAGCGAGTCCCAGCGCAAGACGGAGCGCATCGTGCTGCAGGAGCAGCTCGACCAGGCCAAGCTGCGCGAGGCCCGTCTCGAGCAGGCGCAGGTCGGCGACGCCGTGGATGTCGCGCGCCGCGTCGCCTTCGGGCTGGAGTCCGCCCAGGAGCGCCTGCGCGGGCTCTACACGCTCGCCAACCAGCGGCTCGCCCTCCTGGGGCAGCAGGGCGACGGGCCGTCCATCGGCGCGACGATCAGCCAGGCCGTCGTGCAGGAGGCCAGGGACGAGGCCGAGCGCCTCGCCGCGACCGTCGCCGGGGCCGAGGAGTCGCTCGGCGCCGCCGCCGCCGAGGTCGCGACCGCGAAGGCCTCCCTCGATTCCCTCGACGAGGAGATCGCCGCGCAGAGCGCGCTCGTCTCGCGCCACGACCTCGAACTCTCGGGGCTCGCCTCGCGCGTCGAGAACGCCCGGTCCAGGCTCGCGAGCGCGCGCGGGGAGCTGCTGCGCCAGCAGAACGCGCTCGAGCAGGCCGAGCAGCGCCGCGACGGCACTCGCGCCGAGTTCGT
>JBAQPI010000145.1:0-7828 GCA_049305635.1 Rhodoglobus sp.
AAGCGCCGCCTCGGCGCGTTCCTCATGCGCAAGGGTTACTCCGGCTCGGTCGTCTCGACGGCGGTCGCGCGCGCACTCGAGCCCGGCGGGCCGCGCTTCCACTGAGCGGTGCGACCCGGCACCGCGATTAGGCTGGACGGCATGAGCGACGTGCTGGACCGACCGCGCACCTACGAGGTGCGCACCTTCGGCTGCCAGATGAACGTCCACGACTCCGAGCGACTGAGCGGCTCCCTCGAGGCCGCCGGCTACGTGCGCGCCGTCGACGGCGAAGCGGACGTCGTCGTGATCAACACCTGCGCGGTGCGCGAGAACGCCGACAACAAGCTCTACGGCAACCTCGGCATCCTCGGCAACGCCAAGAAGGACCGCGAGCTGCAGATCGCGGTCGGCGGCTGCCTCGCCCAGAAGGACAAGGCGACCATCCTGGAGAAGGCGCCGTGGGTCGATGTCGTGTTCGGCACCCACAACATGGGCTCCCTGCCGACCCTGCTCGAGCGTGCGCGGCACAACGGCGAGGCCCAGCTGGAGATCCTCGAATCGCTCGAGGTGTTCCCCTCCACGCTGCCCACGCGACGTGAATCGACCCACAGCGCGTGGGTCTCGATCTCCGTCGGCTGCAACAACACCTGCACCTTCTGCATCGTGCCGGCCCTCCGCGGCAAGGAGCGAGATCGCCGTCCCGGCGACATCCTCGCCGAGATCCAGGCGATCGTCGACGACGGCGCGATCGAGGTGACGCTGCTCGGCCAGAACGTGAACTCCTACGGCGTCGAGTTCGGCGATCGGCAGGCCTTCGGCAAGCTCCTGCGTGCCGCCGGCCGCATCGAGGGCCTCGAGCGCATCCGCTTCACGAGCCCGCATCCCGCCGCGTTCACCGACGACGTCATCGAGGCGATGGCCGAGACCCCGGCGGTCATGCCGCAGCTGCACATGCCGCTGCAGTCGGGCTCGGATCGCATCCTCAAGGCGATGCGGCGGTCCTACCGCTCCGAGAAGTTCCTCGGCATCCTCGACCGGGTGCGGGATCGCATCCCGCACGCGGCGATCTCGACCGACATCATCGTGGGCTTCCCCGGCGAGACCGAGGAGGACTTCCAGGAGACTTTGCGCGTCGTCGAGCGGGCGCGCTTCGCCTCGGCATACACCTTCCAGTACTCGATCCGTGAGGGCACTCCCGCCGCGACGATGGACGAGCAGGTGCCGAAAGCGGTCGTCCAGGAGCGCTACGAGCGCCTCGCGGCCCTTCAGGATCGGATCTCGCTCGAGGAGAACCAGAGGCTCGTCGGCCGCAGCCTCGAGGTGCTCGTCACGGCCGCCGACGGCCGCAAGCACGCCGAGACCGATCGGCTCACCGGGCGCGCCGAGGACAGCAGGCTCGTGCACTTCGAGGTGCCGGCCGGCAGCGTCACGCCCCGCCCCGGCGACGTCGTGACGGTCGAGATCACGCACGCCGCACCCTTCCATCTGATCGCCGACTCGGTCGACGGCGCCCCGCTCGTCGTACGGCGTACGCGTGCCGGCGACGCCTGGGATCGCGCGGAGGCGGAGTCCTGCACGGTCCCCGCTACGGCGCCGGCCGTCGGCCGCGTCTCCCTCGGACTCCCGGGCCTGCGCGTGGCGACCCAGCCGATCTACGACGTGAGCGACGGCGAACGCTGAGCACCGCGCTCGTCGTCATCGTCGGTGCGACCGGCACCGGCAAGTCCGAGCTCTCGCTCGGTCTCGCTGAGCGGCTGGTCGCCGACGGCAGGCCGGCCGAGATCGTCAACGCCGACGCCATGCAGCTGTACCGGGGCATGGACATCGGCACCGCAAAGGTGCCGGTGAACGATCGCCGCGGCATCCCGCATCACCTGCTCGACGTGCTGGAGCCCAGCCAGGAGGCGAGCGTCGCGCGGTACCAGGCGGATGCCCGCGCCGCCATCGAGGCCATCGAGCGACGCGGTGCCCGGCCGATCCTCGTGGGCGGCTCGGGCCTCTACGTCTCGAGCGTCATCCAGGACTTCCGCTTCCCCGGCACGGACCCCGACGTGCGGTCGCGTCTCGAGGCCGAGCTCGAGGTGCTCGGGCCGGGGGAGCTGCATCGGCGGCTGCACGAACTCGATCCCGCCGCCGCGGAGTCCATCGGCCCGCACAACGGCCGACGGCTGGTGCGAGCCCTCGAGGTCATCGAGCTCACCGGCGAGGAGTTCGGCTCCGGGCTGCCGGAGACCGGGGCGCCGTGGCGGGAGTGCATCGTGCTCGGCCTGCGGGTGCCGCGCGAGCAGCTCGTGCCGAGGCTCGACGCGCGCACCCGCCGGATGTGGGCCGACGGACTCCTCGACGAGGTGCAGGGGCTCCAGCGCGAGGGGCTCGGCGTCACGGCGAGCCGCGCGATCGGCTACGCCCAGGCGATCGCGCAGCTGGCCGGCGAGCTCAGCCAGGAGCAGGCGATCGAGCAGACGGCGGCCCTCACCCGGCGCTATGCCCGCCGCCAGGTGGGCTGGTTCAGGCGCTACCAGGGCGTCCACTGGCTCGACGCCGATGACCCTCGGCGCCTCGAGACATCGCTCGCCCTTGTGATGCGAAAGGATTGAGCCATGACCACGCTGCACTTCACGAAGGGCCACGGCACCGGCAACGACTTCGTGCTGTTCGCCGATCCGGACGGTGCGATCGAGCTCGGTCCGGCACAGGTGGCGGCGATCTGCGACCGGCACTTCGGGGTCGGCGCTGACGGCGTGCTGCGGGCGGTGCGATCCGCGAACCTCCCGGACGGCGCCGCCGCCTCCGCGGCCGGTGCCGAGTGGTTCATGGACTACCGGAACGCGGACGGGTCGATCGCGGAGATGTGCGGCAACGGCATCCGGGTCTTCGTGCGCTACCTGCTGGTCAACGGGCTCGCCGAGTTGCCGCAAGGTGGGGGCCTGCCGATCGGCACCCGCAGCGGCGTGCACGAGGTGCGCCGCTTCCAGGACGGCTTCGAGGCGGACCTCGGCCCGTGGCGGCTCGACGGCGGCGAACCGCTCGTGCGCGCCAAGGAGCTTCCGGTGGCGCGCCCCGGTCTCGGCATCAACGTCGGCAACCCGCACGTCGTCGTCGCCCTCGCGAGCGAGGAGGAGCTCGAACATGCCGACCTCTCCTACATCCCCGTGCTCGAGCCGACACCGCCCGACGGCGCGAACGTGGAGTTCGTCGTCGCGGCGGATCCGCTCGTCCAGGACGGCGTCGGTCGCATCCGGATGCGCGTGCACGAGCGCGGCAGCGGCGAGACCCTCTCCTGTGGCACGGGCGCGGTCGCGGCGGCGCTGGCGACCCGTCACTGGGCGGGGGATGGCGCGCCGCAGCAGTGGCGCGTGCGGGTGCCCGGCGGCACGGTGGGGGTGCGGATGCTCCCTGCTGCGGACGGCGAGCACGCTTGGCTCAGCGGGCCGGCCGAGCTCGTCTTCGACGGCGCGCTGGAGTTATGACGACGGTGCGACGATGTCGATCGGCTGCGTCATCCCGGTGCCGGAGCGGTGGCGGCAGCGCAGCACCCGATAGCCCTTGCTGGTGGCGGCGCGCACGAAACTGAAGTCGTCGTGGAACGTCGCCTGCAGCCAGCGATGCAGGGAGTCCGCCCCGAGGTTGCGCTGCACGACGAGCCAGCCGTCCGTGCCCGGCGCGAGCCGGGGCAGCCAGCGCTCCAGCAGGCTGTGCAGCTCGTTCTTGCCGACGCGGATCGGGGGGTTCGACCAGATCGTCATGAACTCGAGGTCGTCGGGAACATTCTCAGGGGTTGCTGCGTTGATGTTCGGTATGTGGAGTCTCTCGGCGTTCGCCCGCACCAGATCGAGTGCGCGTTCGTTGACGTCCACGGCCCACACCGTCGCATGAGGTGACTCGAGCGCGAGCGTGAGGGCGATCGGGCCCCAGCCGCAGCCGAGATCGAGCAGGTTTCCACCGGGAGGCGGGGCAGGCACGTTCGACAGCAGCACCTGCGTGCCGGTGTCGATCCGCTCGGGGCTGAACACCCCGTTGGCGGTGGACAACTCGACCTCGTGCCCCGCGAGTCTCGTACGGATCGTGCGCAGTCTCAGCTCACTTCCGGGGGTGACCGAGAAGTAATGCTCACTGCCCATGCAGAGAACGTACACGGAACCCAAGCCCTATGACAGAACTAAGGTTGAGCAAAATGACGGATACCAGCACCACCGACCAGAACAGCGGCACCGAGGCCGCCGTCGGCGCCGCGACCACGGGCACGGACGCCGCGATCGAACGCGTGCTCGCCACCGGCGAGTCGCATTCCGCCGTCACCCGGTTCGGCACCTCGGGAGCGCAAGCGCTCCAGGCCGACGACCACTACGAGGACGCCCGCGACGGCGAGCAGTTCGACCGCGAGGAGCGTCAGGCGCTTCGCCGCGTCACCGGCCTCTCCACCGAGCTCGAAGATGTCACCGAGGTCGAGTACCGCCAGTTGCGCATCGAGAACGTCGTGCTCATCGGCATCTATTCGCAGGGCGACCTGCAGGAGGCGGAGAACTCGCTGCGCGAACTCTCCGCCCTCGCCGAGACCGCCGGCGCCGTCGTCCTCGACGGGCTGCTGCAACGGCGGCCGCATCCCGACCCGAGCACCTACTTCGGCAAGGGCAAGGCCCAGGAGCTGGCCGCGGTCGTCGTCGCGACCGGTGCCGACACCGTGATCGCCGACACCGAGCTCGCGCCGAGCCAGCGCCGCGCGCTGGAGGACATCGTGAAGGTCAAGGTGATCGATCGCACTGCCGTGATCCTGGACATCTTCAGCCAGCACGCGAAGAGCCGCGAGGGGCGCGCGCAGGTGGAGCTCGCGCAACTCGAGTACCTGCTGCCGCGCCTGCGCGGTTGGGGCGAGTCGATGTCCCGCCAGGCCGGCGGGCAGGTCGGATCCGGCACCGGCATGGGCAGCCGCGGACCGGGTGAGACGAAGATCGAGCTCGACCGCCGCCGCATCCACACCCGCATGTCCAGGCTGCGCAAGCAGATCAAGGGCTTCGCACCCGCACGCGAGGCCAAGCGCGCGAACCGCAATCGCTTCGAGGTGCCGAGCGTGGCGATCGCCGGCTACACGAACGCCGGCAAGTCCAGCCTGCTCAATCGCATCACCAAGGCGGGCGTGCTCGTCGAGAACGCCCTGTTCGCGACCCTGGATGCCACGGTGCGCCGATCGCAGACCCCCGACGGCCGCCTGTTCACGATCGCCGACACCGTCGGATTCGTGCGCAACCTGCCGCACCAGCTCGTCGAGGCGTTCCGCTCGACGCTCGAGGAGGTCGGCATGTCCGACGTCATCGTGCACGTCGTGGACGCCTCGCACCCGGACCCGGCCGCGCAGCTGGCGACCGTGCGGGATGTCATCGGCGAGGTGGGTGCGCGCGACATCCCCGAGATCGTCGCCTTCAACAAGAGCGATCTCGCCGACGGGCAGCAGCGCATGGTGCTGCGCGGCCTCGAACCGCGCGGCATCTTCGTCTCGGCCCGCACGGGCGAGGGCATCGCCGAGCTGCTCGAGCGGATCGCTCAGGAGCTGCCGGCGCCCGAGGTGGAGGTGAGCCTCCTCGTGCCGTACGACCGTGGCGAGGTCATCTCGCGCCTGCACGTGCAAGGTCGGGTGCTGTCGACGGACTACGAGGAGGAGGGCACGCGCGTGAAGGCGCTCGTGCATCCCTCCCGCGTCGCGGAGCTCGAGGCGTTCCGGGTCTGACGCGCCTCGGGCGCAGCGCCTACAATGGAACCGTCGCGGCATTGCGCCCGACAGGTGCGACAGCCGAGCCCGGCACCCGCCCATTCGGATTCTCGTCGACCGAAGGGTGCCCTGTGAGCGGTGAGCCGTCGCGGAAGACGACGTTCTCGTTCGAGTTGTACCCGCCGCGCAACGAGTCCGCCCAGGCCGCGCTGTTCGAGTCTCTCGAGCACCTCATCGCGGTCGGTCCGGAGTTCATCTCCGTGACCTACGGCGCGAACGGATCGTCCCGCACCACCTCCCTCGCGCTGCTCGCGCACCTGCTGCGGCACTCGACGTTCACGCCCATGGCCCACCTGACGTGCGTCGGGTCGTCTACGGCCGAGGCGAGCCGGCTCATCCGCGAGTTCCTCGACGCGGGCATCACGAGCTTCCTCGCCCTGCGCGGGGACCCGCCGCAGGGCGCCCACGAGGGCGAGGAGTTCCTCGGCGACCTGCGCAGCGCCGGCGAACTCGTGCAGCTCATCCACCGGGTGCAGGCCGAGCGGGTGCCGTTCTCTCTCGACCCCGTGCCCGGATTCCCCGGCGCCAAGCGCGTCGAGAAGGGCCACAAGGTCACGATCGCCGTCGCCGCCTTCCCGAACGGTCATCCCAACTCCCGCTCGGCGGAGCAGGACATCGACACCCTGCTCGCGAAGGAGGCCGCAGGCGCCAACCTCGCGATCACGCAGCTGTTCTTCCACGCGGACGAGTACCTCGGCTTCGTCGAGAAGGCCCGCGAGGCCGGCGTGACCATGCGCATCCTGCCGGGCATCATGCCGGTGCTGAGCCCGCAGCGTCTGAAGCGCATCCTCGAGCTCACGGGTGAGGCGAATCCGGTCGACCTCGAGCGCGCGCTCCTGGCCGTCGAGGGGCCCGAGGCGCAGGCTGCGGTCGGCATCGGGCACGCCGCCGCCCTGGGCCGCGAGGTGCTCGACGGCGGGGCATCCGGACTGCATCTGTACACGTTCAACCGGCACGAGGCCGTGCTCGCCGTGCTCGAGCGGCTGGGGCTCCTCGTGGCGCGGGAATCCGCCTGACCCGCCCGCAGCGGAGCGGACCCGGGGTGCGACCCTAGAGCGCCCGCAGCACCGTCACGACCTTGCCGAGCACCTCGGCGTGGTCGCCGAGGATCGGCTCGAAGGCGGAGTTGCGCGGCAGCAGCCAGGTGTGGCCGTCGCGCTGCTTGAACACCTTCACGGTCGCCTCGCTGTCGAGCATGGCTGCGACGATGTCGCCGTTCTCGGCGGTGCGCTGCTGCCGCACGACGACCCAGTCGCCGTCGCAGATCGCGGCGTCGATCATCGAGTCGCCGACGACCTTGAGCATGAACAGCTCGCCCTTGCCGGTGAGCTGGCGCGGCAGCGGGAAGACCTCGTCGACCTGCTGCTCCGCCGTGATCGGGATGCCGGCGGCGATGCGGCCGACGAGCGGCACCATGACCGCGTCCCCGACGGCGGGGGCGGTGGCCGCGTCATCCTCGGTGCTGGAGGGCAGGTCGATGAGCACCTCCATCGCGCGCGGGCGGTTGGGGTCGCGGCGCAGGTAGCCGCTGAGCTCGAGCTGGCCGAGCTGGTGGGTGACGCTCGAGAGCGAGGAGAGGCCGACGGCATCCCCGATCTCGCGCATGCTCGGCGGGTAGCCCCTGGCCGACACGGAGCGCTGGATGACGTCGAGGATCGCCAGTTGCTTGTCGCTCAGGCTCGTGCGGCGTCTCGTGCCGCCCGCCTTGGTGTCGTCGTCCCTGGTGTGCTCGTCCACGCCGTGCCTCCCCGGTGCTCGTTCAAGAATGTCGGTGGTTCCTTCGAAACTGTATCCGGTTCGACGTCCGCAGACAAACATCCGTTCGAGTGTGTCGGGGCAATGTCGGTGGCCTGTTCGAACATGATGCTTGAGTTTCGCGTGAATCGAAGATATGTTCGGAACACACATACGAATGACTTCGTATCCGGCCCTCCCGGCCGAGCGGCCGGATACGAGAACCCTTGAGAAGGAGTGCGACATGAGTGCAGTGACCTTCGGCTTCGGCGCTCACGCGGTGGATGCCGGCGCGCCCCGGCCCCGCCTCCGTCTCACCAGGCGCGGCCGCGGCGTCATCACGACGCT
>JBAQPI010000146.1:0-8974 GCA_049305635.1 Rhodoglobus sp.
GGCGCCGCGACCGGCTCGGGTTTCGGGCTCGGGTCGAAGCCGGGAGGGCCCTCCGAGGAGGAGCTCGCGAGCCTGCAGAAGCTCCTGGGGCGCTGACCGGGTAGCGTGAAGGGATGACCGCCCGCCCCGTCCGCATCGGCATCCAGCTCCAGCCTCAGCACGCGACCTACCCGGTGATCCGCGACCGGGTGCGCGAACTCGAGGACCTCGGCGTCGACATCCTGTTCAACTGGGATCACTTCTACCCGCTGTCCGGCCCGCGCGACGGGGAGCACTTCGAGTCGTGGACCGAGCTGGCCTCCTGGGCGGAGTTGACGAGCCGCGTCGAGTTCGGCTGCCTGGTCAACTGCAACAGCTACCGCAACCCCGACCTGCAGGCCGACATGGCCCGCACGATCGACCACATCAGCGCGGGCGACACCGGCGTCGGCCGGTTCGTCTTCGGCACCGGCGCGGGCTGGTTCCAGCGCGACTACGACGAGTACGGCTACGACTTCGGAACGCCGGGCACGCGCCTGAAGGCCCTCGCCGAGGCGCTGCCGCGCATCGAGGAGCGCTGGCGCAAGCTCAACCCCGCCCCGACGCGCCGCATCCCGGTGCTCATCGGCGGCAGTGGGGAGCAGAAGACGCTGCGGCTCGTCGCGCGGCACGCCGACATCTGGCACTCCTTCGCGACCCCGGAGGTGCTCGATCACAAGCTCGAGGTTCTGCGGCACTGGTGCGAGGTCGAGGGCCGTGACATCGCCGAGATCGAGATCTCGAACGAGCAGCGCTCGAAGGACCTCATCGCGGCCGACCAGCTGCGCGAGCGCGGTGTGACGCTCTTCACGGTCGGGATCTCCGGTCCCGACTACGACCTCGGCATCGTGCGCGACTGGCTCTCCTGGCGGGACGAGCAGAACGGCTGAACGCGATTCTGCCACCTCACGGCGGGTTTCGGCCATCGCATCCAGCGCACCACCGACCGGTCGCCGGTGGGGTTTACCCTGAGGCGGTGAGCACCACCACCGAACCCCGCACGGGGCTCGCGCCTCTCGTGCTCGTCGCGATCCTCGTCACGATCCTCGCCTGGGCGAGCGCGTTCATCGTCATCCGCGGCACCGCGCCGTACTTCTCCGGCGGCGCGCTCGCGCTCGGACGCTTGGCGGTCGGCACGCTGCTGCTGGGCATCGTCGTGCTCGCAGGTCGCCGCTGGGTCGCGCCGAACCGTCGCGAGTGGATGCAGATCGCCGGCTTCGGCGTGTTCTGGTTCGGTGCGTACAACATCGCGCTCAACATCGCCGAGCAGAGCCTGGATGCGGGCACGGCGGCCATGATCGTCAACATCGGCCCGATCCTCATCGCCCTCGGCGCGGGGCTCTTCCTCGGCGAGGGCATCCCGAAGTGGCTCGCCATCGGCGCGGGCGTCGCCTTCATCGGCGTCGTGCTCATCGGCATCGGCACGAGCGGTGCGGGATTCGGCGACGGTGTCGGCGTGCTGTGGGCGCTCCTGGCCGCCGTCACGTACGCGGCGGGCGTGCTCTTGCAGAAGCCCGCGCTCAAGCGCCTGCCGAACGCCCAGGTCACGTGGCTCGGCTGCGTCATCGGCTTCGTCGTGTGTCTTCCGTTCACGGGCGACCTCGTCGCCGGCGTTCGGGATGCTCCGACCGAGGCCGTCCTCGGCATGATCTACCTCGGGGCCGTGCCGACCGCGCTCGCGTTCAGCACCTGGGCCTACGCGCTCTACCGGATGCCCGCAGGACAGCTCGGCGTGACCACGTACGTCGTGCCGCCGCTCGCGGTCGTGCTGGGCTTCCTCGTGTTCGCCGAGGTGCCCGCGATCACCGCGATCATCGGTGGTGCGATCTGTCTCGTCGGTGTCGCGTTGTCGCGCCGACGCGTGCGAGTTTCCGAGCCCGTTCCTAGTTCCGTCGGAAACATGGCAGAATAGGCGGTCGAGTCCTCCGCAGCCCGACCCTCTATCAGGTTCGGACGGACACCATCAGAGCTTTCGACGCCGAGTGTGCACCCCACGCTCACGGCTGGCAGTTCGCCACCAACACACATACGTCATTTCAGGAGAATCGTGGCTGTCAAGATCCGTTTGAAGCGCCTGGGCAAGATCCGCGCGCCGTACTACCGCATCGTCGTCGCCGACTCGCGCACCAAGCGCGATGGTCGCGTGATCGAGGAGATCGGCAAATACCACCCGACCGAGGAGCCCTCGTTCATCGAGGTGCAGTCCGACCGCGCCCAGTACTGGCTCGGTGTCGGCGCGCAGCCGTCCCCGCAGGTCGAGGCGATCCTCAAGCTCACGGGCGACTGGGGCATCTTCAAGGGCGACAAGAACGCCAAGAGCACCGTGAAGACCAAGGAGGCGCCCGTCGCCTTCAGCGTCGACGAGAAGAAGAAGCCCGTGCTCAAGCCGAAGGCGGAGAAGCCCGCGCCCAAGGCCGAGGAGCCGACGGCCGAGGAGCCGAAGGCCGCCGACGAGGATGCCGCCGCCGCGACCGGTGACGACGCCGCGGCCGAGGCCGTCGTGAGCGACGGCGCCCCGGAGGAGGCCCCCGCGGCCGACGCCGCGGACGAGGCTCCCGTGGCCGGCACCGACGACGCCCCTGCTGCGGACGCCGCGACCGAGGAGTCCACGGTCGACGAAGCCCTGGCCGACGCGGACAAGGCCTAGCCCTTGCTCGCTCCCGCCCTCGAACACCTCGTCAAGGGGATCGTCGATCACCCCGACGAGGTACAGGTTCTCGCGAAGAGCTCGCAGCGTGGCGAGGTGCTCGAGGTGCGCGTGCACCCCGAGGACCTCGGTCGCGTCATCGGTCGCGCCGGTCGCACGGCGAAGGCCCTGCGCACGCTCGTGACGGCGCTCGCCGACGGCCGCATGGTGCGCGTCGACGTCGTCGACACCGACTTCTAGAGTGGCCGCGCCCGTCGCACCGCGCCCGAGCCACACCCAGCTTCGGGTCGGACGGCTCACGAAGGCGCACGGGCTCAAGGGTGCGATCAAGATCGAGCTCTTCACGGATGTGCCCGAGAAGCGCTTCGTGCCGGGGGCGGTGTTCACCCTGCAGGTGCCGACCAGCTCGCCCTGGCACGGCAAGACGCTCGAGCTCAGCGAACTGCGCTACTACAACCAGCAGCCCGTGGCGTTCTTCAAGGACATCGGTGACCGCTCGGCGGCCGAGTCGCTCATCAAAGCCATCCTCTGGGTCGAGCAGGATCTCACCGAGACGGAGGAGGACGCCTGGTTCGACGAGCAACTCGTCGGACTCGACGTGCTGCGCGAGGGCCGCAAGGTCGGCATCGTGGCGAGAATCGACCACTTCCCCGCGCAGGACCTGCTCACCGTCACGACCGACAACGG
Source organism: Rhodoglobus sp. (assembly GCA_049305635.1). Lineage (GTDB taxonomy): Bacteria > Actinomycetota > Actinomycetes > Actinomycetales > Microbacteriaceae > Rhodoglobus. The sequence continues at coordinate 3,353 of JBAQPI010000146.1, forward strand.
CGACGTGCTGGTGCCCTTCGTGAAGGCGATCGTCACCGCCGTCGACACCAAGGCCGGCACCATCACGGTCGACCCCCCGCTCGGCCTCTTCGAGGAGTTGCCCGACGCGGAGCCGGAGCCCGGCCCTCCGGCGTGAGCGGAGCCGTCGTCCGTTTCGCCGTTCAGGACTTGCGGCACAACACGCCGACCAGTGGCCGCAGCACGGTGCGCCGCAGCGTGTCGCTCCTGAACCGCGCAAGTCGGGCGAGGGAAAGCCGGTCCGCTCGGCCCGCGTAGAGTCGTCAGGTGCGCATCGACATCGTCACGATCTTTCCCGAGTTCTTCGGGGTGCTCGACGTCTCGCTGCTCGGCAGGGCCCGTCAGGCCGGGCTCATCGACGTCGCCGTGCACGACCTGCGCGACTACACGCACGACAAGCACCGCACGGTGGATGACACGCCCTACGGCGGCGGCGCCGGCATGGTCATGCGCCCCGAGCCGTGGGGCGAGGCCCTCGACGAGGTGCTGGAGCCGGAGTCCGTCGTGATCGTCCCGAGCCCGGCGGGGGAGCGCTTCACGCAGGCGATGGCGCGCGAGCTCGCGGCGGCGCCACGGCTGGTGTTCGCCTGCGGGCGGTACGAGGGCATCGACCAGCGGGTCGTCGAGTACGCGGCATCCCTCGCCACGGTGCGGGAGGTCAGTCTCGGCGACTACGTGCTGGGCGGCGGCGAGGTCGCCGCGATGGCGATGATCGAGGCGATCGGTCGGCTGGTGCCCGGCGTCGTCGGCAACCCGGAGAGCCTCACCGAGGAGAGCCACCAGGACGGCCTCCTCGAGTACCCGAGCTACACCAAGCCTGCCCAGTGGCGCGGCCTCCACGTGCCGCCCGTGCTGCTCAGCGGCGACCACGGCGCGATCGCGGCCTGGCGGCGCGAGCAGCAACTCGAACGCACGAGAAGGGTGCGGCCGGACCTGCTCGAGGGGTGACGCCTCAGTTCCGCGCGCTCAGCACGATCGGCTCCTCGTCGGTGACGGCGACCGTGTGCTCGAAGTGCGCCGCGCGCGAGCCATCCCGGCTGCGCAGGGTCCAGCCGTCGCTGTCGGTGACGATCTTGTCGGTGCCGAGCATGAACCACGGTTCGATCGCGAAGACGAGTCCGGCGCGCAACGGCAGGCCGCGTCCGCGACGCCCGTCGTTCGGCACGTGCGGGTCGCCGTGCATCTCGCGGCCGACGCCGTGGCCGCCGAAGTCCGTGTTGACCTTGAACCCGGCGGCGTGGGCGATCTCCCCGATCGCGGCCGAGATGTCGCCGATGCGGTTGCCGACGGTCGCTGCGGCGATGCCGGCGTCGAGCGCGGCGGAGGTCACCTCGATGAGGCGCAGGTCCTCGTCCCGGGGGGTGCCGACGACGAAGCTCACCGCCGAGTCGGCGACCCAGCCGTCGACGGATGCCGCGAAGTCGAGCGAGAGCAGGTCGCCGTCCCTCAGGGTGTAGTCGTGGGGCAGGCCGTGCAGGGCGGCGTCGTTGACCGAGGTGCAGATGACCTTGCCGAACGGGGACGCGCCGAACGAGGGGTGGTAGTCGATGTAGCAGCTCTGTGCGCCCGCCTCGCGGATCATGTCATGCGCGAGCCGGTCGAGGGTGAGCAGGTTGACGCCGACGGCGGAGGCGGCCGTGGTGGCCTCGAGCACGCTCGCGACGAATTCGCCGGCGGCGCGCATCCGCTCGATCTCGGCCGGGGTGCGGAGCTCGATCATCGGCAGAGCCTATCGACCGGCGGGGCGATCGGCGTGCGGGGCCATGGTGTCGTGCACGAGCACGCGCAGTCTCTCGATGAAACGCGGGTCGCCATCGCGCACGTAGAGGAACGCCCGGTTCAGCAGGGCGTCGCCGATGCCGACGATGACCTCGAGGTCGAAGGCGAGCTCCTTGCTCGGGTGCAGCCCGTACTTGCGCACGAGCAGGTCGTTGAACTCGCGGGCCAGCACCGAGTTGTTGCTCAACTCGGGATCCAGGAAGCGCTTGGCGATGACGTCGCCGAAGCCCAGCGCGCGGAACCCGGGCTCGGTGCGGCTGAGGTCGGTGTAGGCGTCGATGGCGACATCGAGGGCATCCGTCCAGCGCCCGGCCTGCTCGGACATCGCGCCGAAGACCCGGTCGCTGAACTTCTGCAGGTTGCGGGCCGCGAGGGCGCGCAGCAGCGACTGGATGTTGGGGAAGTACCGGTACACGACACCGACCGAGGAGCCCGAGGCCGTCGCGACGTCGCTCGTGGTGAGTCCGTCGATGCCGCGCTCATCGATGAGCGCGGCGGCAGCATCGAGAAGGTTCGTGATGCGTTCGGCGCTGCGCTGCTGCACGGGTTCGGTACGGATGCCGGCGCCTGGCACGCCGATGAATGCGGGCTTGGCCGCGGTGTCGCTCTCGGTCATCGTGATGGTTGACTCTTCCTGATCAGTGTCGAGGATACCGTCGGGGCGGATAGGAGTTCGCTGGGAGTGGCACGGCACGCCGAACCTGTGCGAGAATTGGCGTTCGTGTGTCGCCCCGGCACTGCCACAGGGGTCCGGAGGCTCGCGACACGCACTCCACATCTTCTTCAACCACTGAACCGTGTCCGACCCGTGGCGGGCGCAGAGAGCGAACAGCCATGCACATCCTCGACGGCGTCGACGCCGCTTCCCTCAAGGACAACATCCCCGACTTCCGTGCCGGCGACACCGTCAAGGTGCACGTGAACATCGTCGAAGGCACCCGCTCGCGCATCCAGGTCTTCCAGGGGGTCGTCATCGGCCGCTCCGGCGAGGGCGTGCGCGAGACCTTCACGGTGCGCAAGGTCAGCTTCCAGGTCGGCGTCGAGCGCACCTTCCCGGTGCACTCGCCGATCATCGACCACATCGAGATCGTGACCCGCGGCGACGTGCGTCGCGCCAAGCTGTACTACCTGCGCGACCTGCGCGGCAAGAAGGCGAAGATCAAGGAGAAGCGCGACGCCTAAGCCGCGTTTCAACACGCTTTCCTGAGCTCCCAGCCGCATATGCTTGCTGGGAGCTCTGGGGTTTCATGACTGACAATGCACAGCCCGCCGTCACCGACGGCGCGCAGGACAGGCCCGCGCGCAAGCGCGGTTGGAAGATCTTCGTGCGGGACATCCTGCTGATCTTCCTCGCGGCGCTGCTGATCTCCTTCCTGATCAAGACGTTCCTGATCCGCTCGTTCTACATCCCCTCCTCATCGATGGAGCAGACGCTGCACATCGACGATCGCATCATCGTGAACCAGCTCACCCCCGACCTCATCGGCATCGAGCACGGCGACGTCGTGGTGTTCCGCGACCCGGGCGGCTGGCTGACCCCCACCATCGAAGAGCCGGTCAACTGGTTCGTCGGCGCCGTGGATGCCGTGCTCGCCTTCGTGGGGCTCAGCGCGCCCGACAGCAACGATCACCTCATCAAGCGCGTCATCGGACTGCCGGGCGACGTCGTGGTCTGCTGCAACGAGTTCGGCCAGCTCACGGTGAACGGCGTGGTTCTCGACGAGCCGTACATCACGCTGCCCGAAGCCGTCACGAAGGTGACCCGCGACGACTTCTCGGTGACGGTGCCGGAGGGTGCGCTGTGGGTCATGGGCGACAACCGCTACAACTCCGCCGACTCCGCCTTCCACCGCGACGATCCCACGGGCGGCTTCGTGCCGATCGACAACGTCGTCGGCCGCGCCCTGCTGATCAGCTGGCCGATCGAGCACTGGGGCTGGCTCGACAACTATCCGGTGACCTTCAACGGGGTCGACGAAGCGCCATGACGGTCGCCGATCCCACGATGCGCCTGGAGCGCGCCCTCCACCGCGAGGGCGTGGCGTGGGTGATCGGCTGCGACGAGGTGGGGCGCGGGGCGATCGCGGGACCGGTGGCCGTGGGGCTCAGCATGGTCGACGGCGGGGTGCGGCGGCATCCATCGGGCCTTCGCGACTCGAAGATGCTCAGCGAGCCGAAGCGCGAGACCCTCGCGCCGCTGGCCCGCGACTGGTCGGTGTACTCGGCCGTCGGCCTCGCCTCGGCCGAGGAGGTGGACCGTCTCGGCATCATGGCCTGCCTGGGCCTCGCGGGCACGCGGGCGCTCGAGCAGCTCTACGACGCCGGCGCGCCTGTCGCCAGTGCCGTGGTCATCCTCGACGGCTCGCATGACTGGCTCAGCGCCCACGGCAGCGGCGTGCCGCGCGTGCGCACCCAGGTGAAGGCCGACCGGGACTGCGCGTCGGTCGCCGCGGCATCCGTGATCGCCAAGGTGCACCGCGACCGCATCATGATCGAGGCCGACGAGGCGATCCCCGGCTACGGCTGGAAGGGCAACAAGGGCTACGCCTCCACCGAGCACTACGCCGCGATCAACGAGCTCGGGCCCAGCAACCTGCACCGGCGCACGTGGCTGCACAAACTGGAGCCCACCCTGTTCTGAGACCGGCCCAGCTCGCGCTCGAAGGGTAGGCTGGTCTCCTCATGGATGAAGACGAGTTCGAGGACTACGACCGCGAGGTCGAGCTGGCGCTCTACAAGGAGTACCGGGATGTCGTCGGCCAGTTCCGCTATGTCGTCGAGACCGAGCGCCGCTTCTACCTCGCCAACGAGGTGGACCTGGTGCGTCAGGACACCGAGCACGACTTCTACTTCGAGCTCACCATGCACGACGTGTGGGTGTGGGACGTCTACCGCTCCGACCGCTTCGTGAAGTCCGTGCGGGTGCTGACGTTCAAGGACGTCAACGTGGAGGAGCTCAGCTCGAAGGAGCTCGAGCTGCCGAAGGAACTGGCACTGGACGAGTGACCTTCTTCGACGGTCGCGGACCCGTGGGGGTGTGGCTCACGCGCGTGGGACTCGTCGGGGCCGTGGAGGCGCGTGCCGCGGCATCCGAGATCGAACGACTCGGCTACGGCACCCTCTGGATCGGCGAAGGCGCCACCAATAAGGAGGTGCTCTCGAACGCGGGCATCCTGCTGGCGGGCACCTCGACGCTGGCGATCGCGACCGGCATCGCGAGCATCTACGCCCGCGACCCGTATGCGGCGCGTGCCGGCAGCCAGGCGCTCGGCGAGGCCTACCCCGGGCGGTTCCTGTTCGGGCTCGGGGTCAGTCACGCCCCATCCGTGACGGCCCGCGGACACCAGTACGCCGGACCGGTGAGCGCCATGCGCGCCTACCTCGACGGCATGGATGCCGCGGACTACCGTGGTCCGCTCGCCGACCCGCCCGTGCCGATCATGCTCGCCGCGCTGCGCCCGCGCATGCTGGAGCTCGCGCGGGACCGCTCGGCGGGCGCGCACCCGTATTTCACACCCGTCGAGCACACCCGCCGGGCGCGCGCCGTGCTCGGTGCCGGGCCGCTGCTCGCGCCGGAGCTCATGGTCGTGCTCGACGAGGACCCCGTGACGGCCCGGGCGATGGCGCGCACGAACATGCGCAGCTACATCGCACTGCCCAACTCCGCGAACAACCTCCTGGACCTCGGCTACACCGAGGCGGACCTCGCCGAGGGCGGCAGCGACCGGCTCGTCGACGACCTCATCGCCTGGGGCTCGCCCTCCGACATCTCGGCTCGCGTGCGGGAGCACCTGGATGCGGGCGCCGACCACGTCTGCATCCAGC
>JBAQPI010000147.1:0-1600 GCA_049305635.1 Rhodoglobus sp.
GCCTCAACCTGTTGCGCGACGAGAAGCCCGACATCGTCGTGGTCGTCGGCGCCGACCACGTGTACCGCAGGGATTTCAACGACATGATCGACGCGCATGTGGAATCCGGCCTCGGCATCACCGTCGCGGCGATCCGGCAGCCGATTGCCCTCGCCGAGCAGTTCGGCGTGATCGAGCTGGACCCAGACGATCCGAACCGCATCGCCGCCTTCCACGAGAAGCCGAAGAAGGCAGCGGGACTCCCCGACTCCCCTGGCGAGGTGCTCGTTTCGATGGGCAACTACGTCTTCGACGCCGAGGTGCTCATGGATGCCGTGCAGCGCGACGGCGAGCGAAGCGACTCCAACCACGACATGGGCGGTGACATCGTGCCCGACTTCGTCTCCCGCGGCCTCGCCGGCGTCTACGACCTCAACCGCAACACCGTGCCCGGAGCCACGGAGCGCGACCGCTTCTACTGGCGCGACGTGGGCACGATCGAGTCGTTCTTCGACGCCCATCAGGACCTCATCGCGGCACTGCCGATCTTCAACCTCTACAACCGCGAGTGGCCGATCTTCAGCCAGCAGCTCAACTCGCCGCCGGCGAAGTTCGTGCGGGACGCGAAGGGCAATCTCGGCAGGACGATCGACTCGATCGTCTCTCTCGGTTGCGTCATCTCGGGTGCGCGTGTCGAACGCAGCGTCATCGGCCCGTGGGCGACGATCGAGTCTGGCGCCTCGCTTGCGGACACGGTGGTCTTCGAGCGCGTGAAGGTGGGGCCGAACGCGACCGTGCGGCGCGCTATCCTCGACAAGGATGTCGTCATCGAGGATGGCGCATCCGTCGGAGTCGACCATGAGGCCGACCGCGCGAGGGGCCTCACGGTCACCGAGACGGGCATCACGGTGGTCGGCAAGGGCGTCGTCGTCAGCTGAACCACCCGGAAGGGACCATGGCCCGCTTCCTCGTCGTGCTCGACGTCGATTCGACCCTCATCGAGAACGAGGTCATCGAGCTGCTCGCCGGCCACGCCGGATCGCGCGCCGAGGTCGAGCGGATCACCCGCCGCGCGATGAACGGCGAACTCGACTTCGAGGAGAGCCTGCGGGCGCGCGTCGCGACCCTGCACGGACTGCCCGAGTCGGTGTTCGCCGCGGTCGGGGCGCAGGTGACCGTCACGCGCGGCGTCCCGGAGCTGATCGCGGGCATCCACGCCGCCGGAGGCGGGGTCGGCGTCGTCTCCGGCGGCTTCCACGAGGTCGTGGATCCGATCGCGGAGGCGCTCGGCCTCGACCACTGGCGCGCGAACCGACTCGAGGTCTCCGGCGGGGTGCTGACCGGCGGCCTCACCGGACCGATCGTGGATGCCGCGGCGAAAGCCACGGCGCTGCGAGAGTGGGCCGCCGCCGCCGGCGTGCCGCTGAGGCGCACCGTCGCGGTCGGCGACGGCGCCAACGACCTGCCGATGATGGCGATCGCGGGGCTCGCCGTCGGGTTCGACGCCAAGGCGCCGGTGCGGGATGTCGCCGGGGTGCTCATCGACGACCGCGACCTGTCCCAGGTGCTGCCGCTGCTGGGGTTGCGCGGCTAGTCAGTGCCCCATCCCGAGGCCGCCGTC
>JBAQPI010000148.1:0-5185 GCA_049305635.1 Rhodoglobus sp.
CACCTGCCGCGTCCTCCACAACCCGCGCGTTGTCGACTTCTCCCAAGATTCGGCATGACTACTTTCGAAGATTTGTTCGACACGAGACAATAGATGCATGGCCTTCACCGACTCCTTCGCCACTACGGCACACGCCGTCATGGCCCTGGGGCAGGATGCTGCGGCGCTCGCCGCGCTCCCCGACGAGCAACTGGTCACCGCTCATTCGCTGCTTTCGGCACACCGCCAGCACGCGGAGACCTTCGCCGCCTGGCTCGCCGGTGAGATCGCCCGCCGTTCCGCCCGCGACACCGGCTACTCGGGCCTCGCGCAGCAACGCGGGTTCGGCTCGGCCGAGGCACTCATCCAGGCGACCACTCCCACGACCCGGGCCGATGCTCACGCCGCGGTGCAGCTCGGCGCCCTCATGTCGGCGGTCGGCTCCGCAACGCCCCTACCGGCGTGGGAATCGGCTATCGCCGAGGCCCTCACGGGCGGGCTGCTCGCCCCGCGCGCGGCCGAAGCGATCCGACACGGCCTCTCCGGCGCGGATGACGCGGCTCCCGCCACAGCGCTCGCCGCCGCCTCCGCCGACCTCATCGCCGCAGCCCCTTCGCTCCCGCTCGACGAGCTGCGGCGCCGCGCCCGCGCCGAGCGGGACCGTCTCGACGAACGCGGCATCGCCGAGCGCGAGCGCGCCCGCCACGAGCAGCGCTACCTCAAGCGGTGGGTGCGCGACGACGGCATGTACCAGGGCTCGTTCCTGCTCGACCCGGAGAGCGGGCGGCAGGTCTTCGCCGCCCTCGACGACGTCATCGCGCCCCGCCGCGGTGGACCGCGCTTCGTGGATGCCGCGGCTCGCGCCCGCGAAGACGCCCTCACCCACGACCCCCGCACCGACGAACAGTTGCTCGCGGACGCACTCGTCGAGATGACGCGCCTCGCCGTCGAAGCAGACCCCGGGCACCTCTTCGGTTCGCGCCGTCCCGCAGTTCGCGTCGTCGTCACCGAGCACACCCTGCGCCACGACGGCGGCCACGGCTACCTCGAGGGTGACGGGCAGCCCGTCTCGCGCGCCACGATCGACCGTCGGATCTGCGACGCCGGCATCGTCGGCGTCAAATTCGACGACCACGGTGCGTGCGTCGACCTCGGTCGCACCCAGCGCCTCTTCACCGAGCGCCAGCGGACGGGGCTCGCCGTCAGAGACGGCGGATGCATCTTCCCCGACTGTTCACGGCCGCCCTCCTGGTGCGAGGCCCACCACATCGAGGGTTGGCACCGCGACAACGGGCGCACCGATCTCGCCGACGGCGTGCTGTTGTGTCGGCACCATCACATGCTCGTGCACAACAACGGGTGGCGGATCCTGCGCGAGGGCGCGCGGTACTTCCTGAAGCCGCCCCGCTCCCGAGATCCCGAGCAGCAGCTCATTCCTATGTCGTCGCGCAGCCCCGTCATGCGAGAACTCGGACTCGTCGGCGCGCGCTGAGCCCGGGCTCCCGGCGGGTAGAATTGCAGCGAACCCATATTCAGGCACCTCCTTCGCCCGGCCGATCGTCACGGACACGCCAAGCGAAACAGACTCGGTGCCGCACATATCGAACCGGAGCAGCATGACGTCCGCAATTCCCGACAAGCCCGCCCTCGAAGGACTCGAGGCCAAGTGGGGGCCCGCCTGGGAGTCCGACGGCACCTACCGGTTCGAGCGCGCCGGCGCGACCAAGGAGAACGTCTTCTCCGTCGACACCCCGCCGCCGACCGCATCGGGCAGCCTGCACATCGGGCACGTCTTCAGCTACACCCACATGGACCTCATCGCCCGCTACCAGCGGATGCGCGGCAAGACCCTGTTCTACCCGATGGGCTGGGACGACAACGGCCTGCCCACCGAACGCCGCGTGCAGAACTACTACGGCGTGCGCTGCGACCCCACGCTGCCCTACGACCCGGCCTTCACGCCCCCGCTCGAGGGCGGCGAGGGAGCCTCCTCGAAGGCCGCCGACCAGGTGCCGATCTCGCGCCGCAACTTCATCGAGCTGTGCGAGCGCCTCACCGCCGAGGACGAGCAGCAGTTCGAGCAGCTCTGGCGCCAGCTCGGCCTCAGCGTCGACTGGTCGCTGACCTACCGCACCATCGGCGACGAGTCGCAGCGCGTGGCGCAGCGCGCATTCCTGCGCAACCTGGCCCGCGGCGAGGCATACCAGGCCGACGCCCCCACGCTGTGGGATGTCACGTTCCGCACCGCCGTCGCCCAGGCCGAACTCGAGGACCGGGAGCAGCCGGCCGCGTTCCACCGGCTGGCGTTCCACCGGCCCGACGGCGACGACGTCTACATCGAGACCACCCGACCGGAACTGCTCGCGGCGTGCGTGGCCCTGGTCGCGCATCCCGACGACGAGCGCTACCAGCCGCTGTTCGGCAGCACCGTGACCACGCCGCTCTTCGGGGTGGAGGTTCCCGTCGTCGCCCACCACCTCGCCCAGCCGGACAAGGGATCGGGCATCGCCATGATCTGCACCTTCGGCGATGTGACCGATGTCGTGTGGTGGCGCGAGCTGGACCTGCCCAACCGCACGATCGTCGGCGCGGACGGCCGGATCGTCCCCGATGCGCCCGAGGCCATCGCCACCGAGGCCGCGCGCGCCGCCTACGCCGAGCTCGCGGGGAAGACCGTGTTCAGCGCGAAGCAGCGCACCGTCGAGCTGCTGCGCGAGTCCGGCGAGCTGATCGGCGACCCCAAGCCGATCCAGCACGCCGTGAAGTTCTTCGAGAAGGGCGATCGCCCGCTCGAGATCATCTCGACCCGCCAGTGGTACATCGCCAACGGCGCGCGCGACGAGGCTCTGCGCGAACGGCTCATCGCCGCCGGCAAGCGGATCGGCTTCACGCCCGAGCACATGCGGGTGCGCTACGAGAACTGGGTCGGCGGCCTCACCGGCGACTGGCTGATCTCGCGCCAGCGCTTCTTCGGCGTGCCCATCCCGGTCTGGTACGAGCTGGATGCGGAGGGCGACAAGGGCGCGGTGATCGTGCCTTCCGATCAGTCCCTGCCCGTCGATCCCGCCAGCGACGTGCCGCCGGGCTACACCGAGGCGGACCGCGGGAAGAGATTCGCGGGCGAGCTCGACATCATGGACACCTGGGCGACCTCGAGCCTGACCCCGCAGATCGCGGGTGGCTGGGGCACCGATCCCGAGCTGTTCGACCTCGTGTTCCCGTACTCGCTGCGCAGCCAGGGGCAGGACATCATCCGTACCTGGCTGTTCTCCACGGTGCTGCGCGCCGAGCTCGAGGAGGGCCAGATCCCGTGGCGCAACGCCGGCATCTCGGGCTTCATCGTCGACCCGGACCGTAAGAAGATGTCCAAGTCCAAGGGCAACGTCGTCACCCCGAAGGCCATGCTCGATGAGCACGGTTCGGATGCCGTGCGCTACTGGGCCGCCTCCAGCCGCCTCGGCACCGACGCGGCCTTCGACCCGCAGAACCCGAAGCAGATGAAGATCGGCCGCCGCCTGGCGATCAAGGTGCTCAACGCCTCGAAGTTCGTGTACTCGTTCCCCGAGCCGGTGATCGCGCCCGCCGAGATCTCGTCGAGCTCGATCACCGAGCCGCTCGACCTCGACATGCTCGCGGGGCTCGACGCCGTCATCGCGACGGCGACCGCGGCCTTCGACGAGTTCGACCACGCGCGAGCGCTCGAGACGACCGAGCAGTTCTTCTGGACGTTCTGCGACGACTACCTCGAGCTCGTCAAGGAGCGCGCCTACGGCTCCGGCACCCCCGAGGGCCTGGCCTCGGCGGTGCTCGCCCTGCGCGGGGCGATCGACATCATGCTGCGCCTGCTCGCGCCGTTCATCCCGTTCGCCACCGAGGAGGTGTGGAGCTGGACCCACGAGGGCTCCGTGCACACCGCCGCGTGGCCCACCCCTGGCGGACACGGCGAGCCAAGCGGCCTGCTCGGGCTGCTCGGGGAGGCGCTGATCGGCATCCGCGGCGCGAAGACCGAGGCGAAGGTCTCGCAGAAGACCGAGGTGCTCTCCGCGCGGCTGGCCGGTCCGGCCGTCCTCGCGCGCGGGCTTGACGACCTGAAGGCGGTCGGCCGGATCGCGCAACTCGAGTTCGTCGAGGCTGCGGAGACCCGGTTCAGCGAGGTCGTGCTCGCGGAGCCGGCAGAGTGATCGACGACGCTTCCGGAGCGACCGTGACGATCCGCGGCATCGAGACCGGCGACCAGGGGGCGTGGCGCCGGCTGTTCCGCGACTACGGGGTGTTCTACGGGACGGAGTTCGGCGAGGACGTGCTCGATCGGGTGTGGGCTCTGCTGTTCGACGAGGGCTCCGGCGTCCGCGCGATCGTCGCCGAGCAGGATGGCGCGGTCGTCGGCTTCGCGCACTACCGCGCACACTTCGACACCTTCACGGGCGGACGGGACTGGTATCTCGAGGACCTCTACGTGCACCCGGATGCCCGTGGTGCCGGGCTGGCGAGCGCCCTCATCGAGCGACTCGCCGACCTGGCGCGCGACACCGACGGCGCCGGATCGCTGCGCTGGATCACGGCCGCCGACAACGTGCGCGCTCAGCGCGTCTACGACCGTCTCGCCACCAGGACAACCTGGGTCACCTACGAGATGAGACTGGACGGCTGATGCAACTGGGAACCCGATGGAACGTCGGCGGCGAGCCGCCGGCGAGGCTGCCCGAACCTGTCGTGGCGGCCGTGCGCGGAGTCGAGGCCGAGATCGGCGAACGACCCGGCTGGCGGTGGACGCTCACCTGGCTCGAGGGCCGGCCCGTCGTCGAGCTGGATGACGGCACGGCCATCCGGGTCGGTCACGACGGGGAAGTAACGGTCTCGCAGCCTGAGAGCTAGCGTCGCACCCGCGCGGCACCATGCAGGGGTCGAATGCCGTGCCGAGCATCATGTTGTTCACCCCGTTCCCGACCGCCGCTGTATGACCGGCCACCGACACGTCGGACCGGGTTTCGTAGGATCGTTCCGCGGTCAACATCATGACGGCATCTCCTCGCCACTCAAGCGCGCGCGATGATCTCCCCGTGCGGCATCGCGAGCCAGCCGTCCTCGGAGTCGGCCCACTCGCGCCAGGCACGGCTGATGCGCTCGAGGTGCTCCCGCGTCGCGAGACCCTTGGATGTCGCATCAGCCGCGAACGCGGACTGCAGCACCCGCACCTCCCACATGC
>JBAQPI010000149.1:0-9274 GCA_049305635.1 Rhodoglobus sp.
AAGCGGCTCGCGCAGCGGCGTAGAGTCGCCCCGAGAAGCACTCGCGCCGGTTCCGACCCGGCGACCGTGGAGCCCGAGATCGTCCCGCCCTGGCGGCTGCCCTCTCCCGCTCCCGCCACGCACGGAGCGCTCATGCGGAGCCGCCCCGTCGATCCGCCCATTCCTTCGAGGCGACAAAGGAGCCGATCATGATGAAGGAAGTCCACACGGTGCTGCCCGCCACCGACCTGAAGCGCGCGCGCCGGTACTACCACGACAAGCTCGGGATGGACCCGGACGAGGAACGCGGTGACACCCTCGTCTTCCACCCGTTCCCCGGCGCCGCGTTCGAGATCTACGAGACCGCGAACGCCGGCACCGCGCAGAACACCCAGATGGGCTGGGTGACCGACGACCTCGACGGCGAGATGTCGGTCATGCGATCTCACGGCGTCGTGTTCGAGGAATACGACATGCCCGGCCTGAAGACCATGAACGGGGTCGCCGACGACGACATGTCCCGCTCGGCCTGGTTCAGGGACAGCGAGGGCAACTTCATCTGCGTGAGCGAGATGAAGCGGTAGCTCGATCCGATGCCGGCACCGGGGGTCGGGACGGCTCTCGGCGCCGGCATCGCGACGAAGGCGCCTTCGTTCTCGCCCTTCAGCGCGCCGCGAGCAGCTCCCGCATGAGCGCGGCCGTCTCGCTCGGCGTCTTGCCGACCTTCACGCCCGCGGCCTCGAGGGCCTCCTTCTTGCCCTGCGCCGTGCCGGCACCGGCGGAGACGATCGCCCCGGCATGGCCCATGGTCTTGCCCTCGGGGGCCGTGAAGCCGGCGACGTAGCCGACGACGGGCTTGGTGACGTACTCACGGATGAAGTCCGCCGCGCGCTCCTCGGCATCGCCGCCGATCTCGCCGATCATCACGATCGCCTCGGTCTCGGGGTCGTCCTGGAAGGCGCGCAGCGCGTCGATGTGGGTGGTGCCGATGATCGGGTCGCCGCCGATGCCGATGGCGGTCGAGAAGCCGAGGTCGCGCAGTTCGTACATCATCTGGTAGGTGAGCGTGCCCGACTTGGAGACGAGACCGATCGGGCCCTTGCCGGTGATCGTCGCGGGCGTGATGCCCACGAGGGCCTCGCCCGGCGTGATGATGCCGGGGCAGTTCGGGCCGATGATGCGGGTCGTGTTGCCCTTGGACTTGGCGTAGGCCCAGGCCTCGGCGGTGTCCTGCACCGGGATTCCCTCCGTGATGACCACGAGCAGCGGGATCTGGGCGTCGATCGCCTCGATCATGGCGTCCTTGGCGAAGGCGGGGGGAACGAAGACGATCGAGACGTCGGCGCCCGTGGCATCCACCGCCTCTTTGACGGTGCCGAAGACGGGCAGCTCGACGCCGCCGTCGTGCAAGACCGTCGTCCCCGCCTTGCGCGCGTTGACGCCGCCGACGACCTGGGTGCCGGCCTTGAGCATGAGGGCGGTGTGCTTGGTGCCCTCGCCGCCGGTGATGCCCTGGACGATGACCTTGTTGTCCTTGTTGAGGAAGATCGACATGCTCTAATCCTTACTTCTCACGTTGTGTTCCGACGACCGAGACGGTCGTCGCGCGGACACCGCGAAGGCCGGCAATGGCCTTCGCCCCTCAGCTCGCGAGGCGAGCTGCGGTGTCCGCGCCTTCGTCCATGGAGTCCGCCAGGGTGACCAGCGGGTTGCCTGCGGCGCGCAGGATCGCGCGGCCCTCCTCGACCTTGTTGCCGTCGAGCCGCACCACGAGCGGCTTGGTGGCGGTGTCGCCCAGCATCTCGAGGGCCTTGACGATGCCGTTGGCCACCGCGTCGCACGCGGTGATGCCGCCGAAGACGTTGACGAACACGCTCTTCACCTGCGGGTCGCCGAGGATGACGTCGAGCCCGTTCGCCATCACCTCGGCGGATGCGCCGCCGCCGATGTCCAGGAAGTTCGCGGGCTTCACGCCGCCGTGCTTCTCCCCCGCGTAGCTGACCACGTCGAGCGTGGACATCACCAGCCCCGCGCCGTTGCCGATGATGCCGACCTCGCCGTCGAGCTTGACGTAGTTGAGGTCGTTGGCCTTCGCCTTGGCCTCGAGCGGGTCGGCGGCGGCCTTGTCCTCGAGCGCCTCGTGATTCGGGTGGCGGAACGACGCGTTCTCATCGAGGGTAACCTTGCCGTCGAGCGCGAGGATGCTGCCATCTTCGGTGAGCACGAGCGGGTTGACCTCGACCAGCGTCGCGTCCTCCCCCTTGTAGACCTCGTAGAGCTTGACGATGACCGGGGCGACCTTCTCGACGAGTTCCTCGGGGAAGTGCCCGGCGCGCGCGATCTCGGTGGCCTTGGCGAGGTCGATGCCCGCGACCGGGTCCACCTCGATGCGGGCGAGGGCGTCGGGGCGCTCGACCGCGAGCTCCTCGATCTCCATGCCGCCCTCGACGCTGCACAGCGAGAGGTAGGAGCGGTTCGCGCGGTCGAGCAGCACCGAGAAGTAGAACTCCTGGGCGATCTTCGCGCCGGCCGCGACCATGACGCGCCCCACGACGTGGCCCTTGATGTCCAGGCCGAGGATGGCCTGCGCAGCGGTGAAGGCGTCGTCCGCGGTGGGGGCGACCTTGACGCCGCCGGCCTTGCCGCGACCGCCGGTCTTGACCTGCGCCTTGACGACGGTCAGGCCGCCGATCTTCTCGGCCGCCGCTCTCGCCTCCTCGGGGGTGTCCGCGGTGATGCCGGCGAGCACCGGCACTCCGTAGGATTCGAAGAGGTCTCGTGCCTGGTACTCGAAGAGATCCACGCTGTTCCACGTCCAATCGCGCGTCGGGGATGATCGGGCCCGGTCGCCCGCCGACTATCTCGGCGTCAAGACGCTTTGGCCACGAAGAACTCTACTCGCACTGACCGGGGGCAACGTTCGGGGGGCCTCCGGGGGCTCGTTAACTTCCGCCGATCTTTCGGCGCCCGGCTCCTACACTGGGGCAATGGCCCTCGGGATCAGGGATGTCTCGGGCGAGGCGATCCTCCTCGCCGGCGGTGCCCGCGCCATCCTGCTCCAGCTCGCGAATCCCGGGGTGGGCCACGGCGTCGCCGAGCACAGCCGATTCGCGGAACACCCCCTCGACCGGCTGCACGGCACCCTCACCTATCTCTACGTGACCGTCTACGGCACCCCCGATGAGGCACGCGCGGTGGCGCGCGCGGTCGGGGGCGCGCACGCGCCCGTGCGCTCGGCGGAGTACGACGCGCGCGACCCCGCACTCCAGCTCTGGGTCGCGGCGACCCTCTACGACACCGCAATGCGGGTGCGCGAGCTGGTGTTCGGCCCGACCGGCGAGGCGGACGCGCAGACGCTGCTCGACGACTACGCGATCGTGGGGACCGCACTCGGGCTCCCCCGGTCGGCGTGGCCGGCCGACCGCGCGGCATTCGCCGCCTACTGGAACGCGAGCGTGGCGCGGCTGCTGGTGGATGACGTCGCACGGTCGGTGGCGCGGGAGCTGCTCGATCCCGTGTCCGCGCCATGGTGGCTGCGGGCGGCGATGCCGACCGTGCGCCTCGTGACCGCGGGGCTGCTCGAGCCTGCGCTGCGCGAAGCCTACGGGCTCGCCTTCGACGAGCGGCGCTTCGAGAGGCTGCTGCGGTTCACCCGCGCCGCGTACCCGCGCTTGCCGCGCCGGCTGCGGCAGGCGCCCATGCGGCACTACCTGCGCGCGTTCCGCCGCGCGAGTTAGGCGACGGGGTCCCTGCGCAACGCGACGACCGTCACATCGTCCGGCGCGCCGGAGGCGGCAAGCCCCATGAGCGCGTCCACCACGGCCTGTGCGTCCGGGGCGGAGCGGGCGAGCTCCTCGACCCGGTCGAGGCTCGCCAGGGTGCCGTCGTAGAGGTCGAGCACGCCGTCGCTCGCCGAGACGAGGGTGTCGCCCGGCTCGAGGGTGAACACGTGCTCACGCCAGCCGGTGTGGGTGCCCGCCTCGAGCGGCAGGCCGAATGGCAGGCTCGTGGTGGCCAGGCGCCTGACCCCGCCGCTCGCCTTCACCAGCAGGGAGAGGCCGTGGCCGGCGTCGACGTAGCGCACCGCGCCCGAGCCGACGTCGATGCTCGCGTGGAACACCGTGACGAAGCTGCCGGCACGCTCGAGATCGGTCTCGAGGCGCGACGCGGCCGCGGCGAAACCCACCGCGAGATCGTCACGAGCCAGTTCGGAACGCAGCATCGCACGCACGGCCGCGGCGATGATCGCCGAGCCGATGCCCTTGCCCATGACGTCGGCGAGCGTGAACGAGGCGCCGCCGGCCGTCGGGTACCAGTCGAAGAAGTCGCCGCCGACGGCCCGCGCGGGCGTGCAGCCGCCGGCGAGCTGGTACCCCGGCAGGTCGACGAGCCGCTGCGGCAGCAGGCCGCGCTGCACGTCGGCGGCCCGAGCCAGTTCCCCCTCGTCGGCCCGACGGCCGCGCCACTGCGCGGCGAGCCTGGTCACCGCCGCGGCGAGCTCGGTTGACGAAGCCGGCTTGGTGAGGAACTCGTCGGCCTGTCCGCGCAACGCCCGGATCGCGTAGTCCGCGGAGGCGTGCGCCGTCATGACGATCACCGGGATGCCCGGCTGCTGCTCACGGAGGATGCCGAGCAGCTCCAGCCCCGTCATCCCGGGCATCTCGATGTCGGTGACGACGACATCGGGCCGGAACTGCGCGGCGAGCGCCGCAACCGGACCCGGCTCGCCCAGCACCAGCACCTCGCAGCCGATGCGGCGCTCGAGCACGGTGCGGGTGAGCTCGGCGACGTCCGGGTCGTCGTCGACGACGAGCACCCGATAGCGATCCTCAGCGGTCATCGGCGCCTCGTCACCGACCGAGGGTGCGGCTGATCCGCCAGTGGTTGTGCACACCGGAGCGCGAGTACTCGACCTCGTCGACGAGCGCCCGGATGAGCGGGATGCCGCGCCCCTGCTCCGAGAGGTCGTCCGGCATCGCCCGCGGCATGAGGTCGATCCCGCCGGCCTCCCCCGTGTCGACGAGCCGGGCCTCGATCCTTCCGTGGGCGACGGCGATGCTCAGGTCGCATCGCACCCCGCCGCCGCCGTCCGCGTGGCGGATCACGTTGGACGCCAGCTCGATGAGGGCGGTCTCGAATCGGGCGCGGTCCATCGAGGAGATCGCGGGGAAGTCCTCCCAGACCCCCACGAGCAGCGCGTGCACGGTGTCGACGTCGTCGGGCGGCGCCGTCAACTGCAGGGTGTGGTCCCTAGGCAACGGCGTACGCCAGCTCGGCACTGTCGTACGCCGGGAGCACCCGTTCGACGTTCGTGAGCTGCAGCACGAGCTGCACCTGCTGGTTGGGCGAGGCGATCCTGAGGTCACCGCCGGCCTGACGCGCGGTCTTGAGTCCGTTGATGAGCGCCCCGAGCCCCGAGGAGTCCATGAAGTCCACGCCCGCCAGGTCGACGACGACCCGGGGATGCCCGCCTGCGACCGTGCTGTTGACGGCGTCGCGCAGCGCCCCCGCCGTCACCATGTTCAGCCGCCCCTCGAGGTGGAGGATGCCGACCCCGCCCTCGCGCTCCGTCACCGTGAACTCCATCAGTGTGCTCCCCCTGCCGATCGATGGCCCCGGTACCGCACAGCCGGCACCAGGACGCTGAGAATGGCGAGGTCGAAGACGACCCACGCGAGATTGACGGCGGTGCCGATCGGCTCGCCGATGCCGAGCACGAGCCGTGCCACGCCGATGAGCGTCGCGACGGCGAGCGCCCCCGCGACGAGTGCCTGCGGCAGCACCAGGCGCCAGTTCAACGCCCCCTCCTGCCGCGTCTTGGGCGTCACCACGAAGGCGAGCGGCCGGTGCAAGAACACGTTCGCCGCCGCCGAGGTCACCGCCTTGATCCACACCGGGAACAGGGCGAGGCTGTACTGCTGTCCCCGCCAGGTCGGCAGGCCGCGCGCCGCGACGACGAACAGCAGCTGGTTGATGATCATGAACGGCAGGAACCTGATGAAGAACTCGAGCGCCGTCGTGCTCACCGGAAGGATGCCGAAGCACAGGAACACCACGGGAGCCGCGAAGTAGACGATCGCCGCGAAACCGCTGAGGTAGCTCCACATGGTCGAGAAGTACATGAGGCGCTGCGCGAGGGTCATGCCCCGCTGCACGAGCGGGTTCTCGCGCAGCATGACCTGCATGGTGCCCTGCGCCCAGCGCAGTCGCTGGTTGATCATCGTGCCCAGATCCTCCGGCGCCAGGCCGACCGCGAGGATCTCGTCGTGGTAGACGCTCCTGAACCCCATCGAGTGCAGACGCATCGAGGTCGCCATGTCCTCGGTCACCGAGATGGTCGCGAGCGGCATGAGAGGCTGCGCCTCCCCCGCCCGGTCGACGTCGATCGAGCGCAGCAGCTCGCGCACGGACTCGAGGGCGCCGAGCGGCGACAGGTCGCGCGATGCCAGGGTCGCGACGTTGGCATCGATGTCCGGCACCGAGCCCCAGGGTCCGCCCGCCGACTGGAGCTCGGCGATCACGGCGAGGTCACGGGCGAGCAGGTGCACGTCGATCGCGACGATACCGTGCGAGATGTCGTCGACCCGCTGCTGCAGGGCGTAGGTCACCGATGACAGCGACTGCCCGGCCGCGACCTGCCGGCGCGCCAGCTCGACGGCGGTCGAGACCTCCTCGAGCGCGGTGCGCATCACCTCGTTGTCCTGCACGGTCCGCGCCGCGCGCCGCAGCACGCGCTTGGCGCCGTTGAGGGCACTGACGACCGCGCCCTCGACCTCGACGACGTACCGGCTGATCCCGAGCTGCATGAGGGCCTCGCGGCGCAGCAGCGCGTTCGAACCGCAGAAGAACGCGGCGTTCCAGCCGTCCTTGCCCTGCTGGATTGGGCCGTAGAACAGCTCGGCCTGGCTGCCGAGCGGGTCGCTCGCGGGCACGTTGCCGAAGTACTGCGGCGTCTGCACGAGGGCCACCCGCTCGTCGGCGAAGTAGCCGAGCGTGCGGTCCAGGATCTCCGGCTTGGGCACCTGGTCGGCGTCGAGCACGAGCAGGAACTCGCCGCTCGTGGCCATGAGCGCGTTGTTGAGGTTGCCGGCCTTGGAGTGGCGGGGAAGGCCGTCCCAGGCCGCGCCGCGCATGATGTAGCCGACGCCGAGCGCGGCGGCGGCATCCTCGAGCGCGGGCCGGGCCCCGTCGTCGAGCAGCCACGTGGCATGCGGGTAGCGGATCGCCTTGGCGGCCCTCGCGGTCGCGAGCACGAGCTCGATCGGCTCGTCGTACGTCGTGATGAGCACGTCGACCGTCAGCCCGGCGCTGGGCACAGGGGCGTCGGTGCGCGCCCGGGATCGCCACACCGTGAGCCCGAACAGGCTCACGTCGATGAGGCTGTAGGTTTCGGCCGCGATGAGCGGCACCGCGATCCACCACGCCTGCCAGTTCAACGAGAACAGCCAGCGCCAGGCGATGTAGTTCACACCGAGCACGACCGTCGCGAGCACGACGACGCGCAGCAGCGCGAGACGCACCTCGGCCGCCGAGTCGACTCCCCTTGTGGACATCCCACACCCCCGGTGTTGGCGCGAACCCCCTCGCACCCTCACCCGATAGCCTAACCCTTGGTGCGCCGGGCGGATCGGCCCCAAAACGGGGCCTCGCGGTCTGGCAACTCGAGCTCGTCACGGATCACCCGCAGCGCGGTGGCCAGTTCGTCGTGCGCGTCGCGAACGCGCTCGCGCGGCACGGTGGGGCGAGCGCGGCGCTCGCCATCAGGGGTTCTCAATTCACAGCTTCTCGATGGGGGCGATCTTGATGAGCAGCCTTTTGCGTCCTGCGGTGTCGAACTGCACCTCCGCGACGCTCTTCGGCCCAGCGCCGGTGACGGCCGTGACCCGTCCCTCCCCGAAGTCGGTGTGCCGGATGCGATCGCCGACCGCGAGCGCCAGGTCGCCGTTGTCGCGCACGGTTCCGGTGACCGCCGAGGTCCATTCGGTCTTGACCCTCGGCGCGCCGGCGTAGCTCTCCCGCATCGACGGGGCCCTGATCGCACGCGGTCCGCTGCGGAACCCGCCGCCGCCGGACTGCCGCCAGTCGATGAGCTCGGCCGGGATCTCCTGAAGGTAGCGGCTCGGCATCGCGACGTTGATCTCGCCGAACGTCGCCCGCGATGCGGAGAGCGAGAGATAGAGGCGCTGCTTGGCGCGCGTGATGCCGACGTAGAACAGCCGCCGCTCCTCCTGCAGCCCGCCCGGCTCGCCCGCCGACATCTGGTGCGGCAGCAGCCCCTCCTCGAGGCCGGTGAGGAACACCGAGTCGTATTCGAGGCCCTTCGCGGTGTGCAGGGTCATGATGGAGACCGTGCCGTCGCCGTCGTCGATCTCGTCGGCGGCCGCGAACAGCGCGACGTTCGTGAGGAAGTCGATCAGGGTGCCCTCGGGGTTCGCGGTGCGGAACTCCTTGGCCTGCGCGACCAGCTCCTCGAGGTTCTCGGCGCGCGCCTCGTCCTGCGGGTCGCCCGAGCTCTTCAGGGCGGCGAAGTAGCCCGTCTTCATGAGCAGGCCTGACAGGACATCGTGGGGTGCCGCCGTCGCCACCGTCGCGCTCGCCTCCGCGAGGATGGTGCCCAGCTCGACGATCGCGGCCGTCACCTTCGGTCCGAGCCCGAGTTCGCCCGCGTCGAGGAGTGCCTCGCGCAGCGGCATCCCCATCCGGTCGGCGTGCGCCTGCAGGGCCGCCTCGGTGGCGGGTCCGATGCCGCGCTTGGGCACGTTCATGATGCGGCGCAGGGCCAGGTCGTCGTCGGGGTTGGCGGCCTGGATGAGGTAGCCAAGCGCATCCTTGATCTCGGCGCGCTCGTAGAACTTGGTGCCGCCCGGGATGCGGTACGGGATCGCGGAGCGGATGAAGATCTCCTCGAGCGGCCGGGTCTGCGCGTTCGTGCGCACGAAGACGGCGACGTCGTTGAGGCTCAGGCCCTTGCCGCGCAGCGCCTCGACCTCGTCCGCGACGAACTGCGCCTCGTCGTGCCCCGTGTAGCCGGTGTAGCCGACGATCTTCTCGCCGGCCCCGACGGTCGTGAACAGGTTCTTGGCCTTGCGGTCGAAGTTGTTGGCGATGACGCCGTTGGCGGCGTCGAGGATGTTCTGCGTCGAACGGTAGTTCTGCTCGAGCAGGATGACCTTGGAGTTCGGGAAGTCCCGCTCGAACTCGACGATGTTGCGGATGTCCGCGCCGCGGAACGCGTAGATCGACTGGTCGGAGTCGCCGACCACCGTCAGGCTCGCGCCCGGGATGCCGCCGGCGG
>JBAQPI010000150.1:0-3637 GCA_049305635.1 Rhodoglobus sp.
CCGACGAGGTGAATCCGGCACCCTCGAGCTGCGAGACGATCTGGTCGAGGGCACCGGCGTTCGCCACCTTGATCGTGACGTTCCAGATGCGCCCCTCGGCGTTGCCGATGCTCGCCCCGAAGACGACCTCGCCCTGGATGAGCGGCACCTCGCCCGGGAAGCCGTCTGGCACGCTCGCGCCGCCGAGGTCGACGTCGCCGCCCGTGGCGCCCTCGATGATCTGCTCGACGGGGTTGCCGAAGCAGCCGGAGAGCGCGGGCGTGACGGCGAGGGCCAGCACGATCGCGACGGGGACGGTGATGCGCTTGCGCAGGGTGTTCATGTGATGCTCCTCTGGGATGTGACGGGGCTAGTTGCGGATGATGGCGTACGAGACGGCGCTGCCGCGGGTGGGGTCGTCCCCCGCCATGAGCTGCACCTGGTAGCATCCGGCGAGCACGATGGATGCCGCGAGCACGAGCACCGCCCCCGGGCTCGCCCCTGGCACCCGCTGCCGTTGAACCACGGCCACAGCGTAGTGCCTCTGCAACGTCTTCACAGCACCACGACGCGAACGGGCCGCTCGCGGGTTGACAGTGGCGGTCGCTACGCGTTCTGCGCTGTGCCCGTAAGAAGCAGAACGCTACGCGTTCTGCTTCTTACGCCGCGAGGCCTCGCGGGCCCGTGCGTTCGCGTCGAGCTCGACCTTGCGGATGCGGATCACCTCCGGGGTCACCTCGACGCACTCGTCCTCGCGGGCGAACTCGAGGCACTCCTCGAGGGTGAGCCTGCGGCTGGGCGTCATCCGCTCGAACACGTCGGAGGTCGACTGACGCATGTTGGTGAGCTGCTTCTCCTTGGTGATGTTGACGTCCATGTCGTCGGCGCGGGAGTTCTCGCCCACGACCATGCCCTCGTAGACCTCCTGCGTGGGCTCGACGAAGAAGGACATGCGCTCCTGCAGGGCCGTCATCGCGAAGGGCGTGGCCACGCCCGCGCGGTCGGCCACGATCGAGCCGTTCGTGCGCGTCTCGATGGCGCCCGCCCATGGCTCGTAGCCGTGCGCGATCGCGTTGGCGATGCCCGTGCCGCGCGTGATCGTGAGAAACTCGGTGCGGAAGCCGATGAGGCCGCGGGAGGGCACGACGAACTCCATGCGCACCCAGCCGGTGCCGTGGTTGGTCATCGTCTCCATGCGGCCCTTGCGGGCGGCCATG
Source organism: Rhodoglobus sp. (assembly GCA_049305635.1). GTDB lineage: Bacteria > Actinomycetota > Actinomycetes > Actinomycetales > Microbacteriaceae > Rhodoglobus. The sequence goes on from JBAQPI010000150.1 coordinate 1,197, forward strand.
AGCTGCGTGATGGCGCCGAGGTGCTCCTCGGGCGAGTCGATCGTGAGGTGCTCGAAGGGCTCGTGCGTCTTGCCATCGATGATCCTGGTGACCACCTGCGGCTTGCCGACCGTGAGCTCGAAACCCTCGCGACGCATCTGTTCGACGAGGATCGCCAGCGCGAGCTCGCCCCGGCCCTGCACCTCCCAGGCGTCGGGCCGGCCGATGTCGACTAGCTTGACCGAGACGTTGCCGATGAGCTCGCGGTCGAGCCGGTCCTTGACCATCCGCGCCGTGAGCTTGTGGCCCTTGACCTTGCCGATGAGCGGGCTGGTGTTCGTGCCGATCGTCATCGAGATCGCCGGGTCGTCGACCGTGATGGTCGGCAGCGGGCGCACGTCGTCGGGGTCGGCGAGGGTCTCGCCGATCGTGATGTCCTCGAAGCCGGCCACGGCGACGATGTCGCCCGGGCCGGCGGAGTCGGTGGGGAACCGGTCGAGCGCCCTCGTGATCAGCAGCTCCGTCACGCGCACGTTGTGCACGCTGCCGTCGTGCTTGACCCAGGCGACCGTCTGGCCCTTCTTGATGGTGCCGTTGAAGACCCGCAGCAGCGCGAGGCGGCCGAGGAAGGGGCTCGAGTCGAGGTTGGTGACCCAGGCCTGCAGGGGGTGCTCGTCGTCGTAGGTCGGCGCGGGGATGTGCTTGACGATCGCGTCGAACAGCGGTTCGAGATCGTCGTTGTCGGGCAGTGAGCCGTTCTCCGGCTTGTTCCAGCTCGCGGCGCCGTTGCGGCCCGAGGCGTAGACCACGGGCACGTCGAGCACGGCGTCCAGGTCGAGGTCGGGCATGTCGTCGTGCATGTCGCTGGCGAGTCCCAGCAGCAGGTCCTGGCTCTCCGAGACGACCTCGTCGATGCGGGCATCCGGGCGGTCCGTCTTGTTGACCAGCAGCACGACGGGCAGCTTGGCCTCGAGGGCCTTGCGCAGCACGAATCGGGTCTGCGGCAGCGGACCCTCGGAGGCGTCGACGAGCAGCACGACGCCGTCGACCATCGACAGGCCGCGCTCCACCTCGCCGCCGAAGTCGGCGTGGCCGGGGGTGTCGATGACGTTGATGGTGATCGGGCCCGCGGTGGCGTGCTTGCCCTTGTACGAGATCGCCGTGTTCTTGGCGAGGATCGTGATGCCCTTCTCGCGCTCCAGGTCATTGGAGTCCATCGCGCGCTCCTCGAGGTGGGCGTGCTCGGCGAAGGAGTTGGTCTGGCGCAGCATGGCGTCGACGAGGGTCGTCTTGCCGTGGTCGACGTGGGCGACGATCGCCACGTTGCGCAAGTCGGAGCGTGTGGCGAGAGCCATGTGTCTAGTCCTTGGTGTGCGTGCGGGACTCCCGCCGCTCACGCTGCGCGATGGGATCGGGCAGAGGCACGGCAGCGATGAGTCGCTGGGTGTAAGGGTCCTTGGGGGAACGCAGGATCTCGTCTCTGGTTCCCTGCTCCACGATCCTACCGCGATGCATGACCGCGATCCGGTGCGCGAGGATATCCACGACCGCGAGGTCATGGCTGACGAACAGGCAGGCGAACTGCAGCCGCTCCTGCAGTTCCTGCAGCAGGTCGAGGAATCGCGCCTGCACCGAGACGTCGAGCGCGCTCGTCGGCTCGTCCGCGACGAGCAGCTCTGGGGTCAGCGCGAGGGCGCGCGCGATGCCGACGCGCTGCCGCTGACCGCCCGAGAGCTCGTGCGGGTAGCGGTTGCGGTAGCTCGTCGGCAGCTCCACCGAGGTCAGCAGCTCCTGCACCCGGCGGTCGAGGTCCTTGCCGCGCGCCTGGCCCGCCAGCAGTAGCGGTTCGCCGATCGACTGGCCGATGGGCATGCGGGGGTTGAGGCTCGAACCCGGGTCCTGGAACACGATGCCGGTCTTGCGACGCAGCGGGCGCAGGTCGCGCAGGCTGGCATCCGAGATGTCGTGCCCGACGACGGTGAGCCTGCCCTCCGCGATCGGCAGCAGGCCGACCGAGGCGCGGCCGAGCGTCGTCTTGCCCGAGCCCGACTCCCCCACCAGTCCGAGGATCTCCCCCGGGTGGATCTCGAGGTCGATGTGCTCGGCGGCGCGGAACGCGGGGACGCGGCCGCGCTTCGGGTAGTCGATCGCGACATCCTCGAACTTCAGCACCGGCGGACGCTGTTCGCGCGCGTTGACCGGCGCCTGCTCGTTGACCTGCACGACCGCGGTGCCGAGGTGCGGCACCGCCGCCAGCAGGGACTTCGTGTATGGATGCTGCGGCTTCGTGAAGACGTCGATGACGGTGCCCGCCTCGACGGCGATGCCGTCCTTCATCACCATGATGTGGTCGGCGAGGTCGGCGACGACGCCCATGTCGTGCGTGATGAGGATGATCGCGGAGTCGAGTCGTTTGTGCAGGCTGCGCAGCAGGTCCAGGATCTCGGCCTGCACCGTGACGT
>JBAQPI010000151.1:0-1809 GCA_049305635.1 Rhodoglobus sp.
CCTCGACCTCGTGCGCCTGCGGGAGAGCTGGTGCGCGGTCACCGCGCCCAACGCGGTGCTGCCGATCGCGCAGGCACTCGTCGTGGAGATGGGCGCCGAACCGGTCGTGATCGCCGAGGCCGATCGCGGCACCTGGGCCGAGGCGGTCGCGACGGCCTCGAGCTTCTCGGCGGAGATCGTGCGGCAGTCGACGGGGCTGCTCGCCGACCTCGGGGTGGAGGCGCCCGCGAACGTGCTCGGGCCGCTGCTGCGCTCCTCGGTGGAGACCGCGCTCGGCGCGGCCGGCGCCGACCTCCCGCACGGCTAGCATCGAAGGGTCGGCCTTGTCCCTCGCCGACGAGGAGGCACCACCGTGACTGTGGCGACGAGGCCCGTCGTGATCGAGACGATCGCCGGCGTGCGAGAGACGACCTCGGCGTTGCGCCGCGAGGGGCGCTCCATCGCGCTCACCCCGACGCTCGGCGCGCTGCACGACGGCCACATCGAGCACGTGCGCACCACGGGTGCGCTCGCCGACGTGCGGTTCGTCTCGATCTTCGTCAACCCGACCCAGTTCGGTCCGAACGAGGACCTCGCCAAGTACCCGCGCACGCTGGAGGACGACCTCGACCGCCTCGCCGAGGAGGGCGTCGACTACGTCTTCCATCCCTCGGTCGACGAGATGTACCCGGATGGCCCGGATGGCACCAGAGTCCACGCCGGTTCCGTGGGCGGCATGTTCGAGGGGCGCTCCCGCCCCGGCCACTTCGACGGCGTGCTGACAGTGGTCGCGAAGCTCCTGAACATCGTCACGCCCGACGTCGTGACGTTCGGCCAGAAGGATGCCCAGCAGCTGTTCCTGGTGCAGCGCATGGTCGCCGACCTCGACATCCCGGTGCGGGTCGAGGTGATCGAGACCGTGCGGGAGCCGGACGGTCTCGCCCTGTCCAGCCGCAATCGGTTCCTCGACCCCGCGCACCGGCGTGCCGCCCGCACCCTCTCGATCGCGCTCGAGGCCGCCGCGTCGTCCGCCGAGCGCGGCATCGACGCCGCGGTGAGCGCCGCGCAGGGGGCGCTCATGGGTGAGGAGCTCATCGACCTGGACTACTTCGCCGTCGTGCACCCCAAGACCTTCCTGCCGGTCGACGACGACCACCGCGGCAAGGCGATCGCGATCGTCGCGGCCAGGCTCGGGAGCACCCGGCTCATCGACAACGAGACCATCAACCTGACTCATTAAGCTTGCATGGTGACCGACGAGACGCACGCCCCCGAGCCCACGGAGGCCGAGACCTCCGAGCAGCGCGAGGTGCGGCTCGACAAGCGCCAGCGGCTCATCGACTCCGGCGCGGGCGCGTACCCGGTCGCGGTGCCGATCACGACCACGATCCCCGAGGTGCGGACCAAGTACCCCGAACTCGAGGCGGATGCCGCCACGGGCGAGATCGTCGGCCTCGCCGGCCGTGTCGTGCACCTGCGCAACACCGGCAAGCTGTGCTTCGCAAGCCTGCAGGGCGGCGACGGCGAGCGCATCCAGGCCATGGTGTCCCTCGCCTCGGTGGGCGAGGAGTCGCTCGAGGCCTTCAAGGAGCTCGTCGACCTCGGCGACCACCTGTTCGTGCGCGGCGAGATCATCTCGAGCCGACGCGGCGAGCTCTCGGTCATGGTCGCCGAATGGGCCGTCGCGGCCAAGGCCCTCCGGCCGCTGCCCAACCTGCACTCCGAGCTCTCCGACGAGGCCAGGATGCGCAGCCGCTACCTCGATCTCATCGTGCGCGAGCAGGCGCGCACCACCGTCCGCGCGAGGGCGGCGGTCAACGCCTCGCTGCG
>JBAQPI010000152.1:0-4044 GCA_049305635.1 Rhodoglobus sp.
CCTCGGGACAGTGGGCATGACGCGCGTGCAGCGGGTTCTTCCTGGGGAGGCCGGCGACGGCATCCCGTGCGGCACCGAAGGAGCCGAACCGGGTGAGCACCGCCGCGCGCTCGCCGTCGTGGAGGGAGCGGATGAGAGCGGCGGCCTGCCAGTCGTGGGTGGCGAGTTCCACGGCCTGCAGCAGGTCGAGCTGCTCGAGTGCTCCGGAGGTCTCGAGCATCGCGCGCAACTGGAGCGCGAACGCCGCGAACTCGGTGCCTTCGGCGATGCCGTCGAGCCGTTCGAGCATCGCCCGGGCACGCTCGGTGTCGGCCTCGTCGAGCGCGACGAGGGTTTCAGCGAGGAGTGCCGGTGCGAGTTCGAGCCCGTGCTCACGACCGCCGAGAGTCTCTGCGGCGGCCAGGTGCACGCCCGGTTCCCCCGCGCGACCGAGGAAGTACTCGATCACCGCGAGCCAGCCGAGAGCCTCGACCCGCCCCGTCACGACGCGGTCGCCGGCGAGCCCGATCCCGTGGCGGATCTGGCGAGCCGCCCAGTCGAGCTCCCCCGCGAGCGCGAGGCACGCGCCCTCCTCGAAGAGCGTGCTCGCCTCCAGCTCGAGGCGCATCCGAACGCCGAGGTGCGCCGCGGAGAGCGACTGCCTGGCCGAGAGCACCTGCGCGCGCGCGTCGACGAGCCGGCCGAGGCCGCGCTGCGACTTCGATCGTTCGAGCGCGATGCGCACGACGAGGTCGGGACGATCCCGGAGCGTGCCCGCAGCAGCGTCGAGGTAGGCGAGGGCGGCGTGGGGGTTGCTGACCGGGGCGGCGCGATGCACGCAGGCGAGCGCCAGCAGCAGCACCGGCTCCTGCTCCCACAGCACGTCGGGCAGGGAACGGATCCGCCGCCCTAGCAGCTCGGCCTTCAGGGGCAGGTAGCTCTCCCAGACCGCGAGGATCCGTTCCGTCGCCTCCTCGAAGGTGGTGGAGCGGATCAGTACGGCGATCTCATCATCGAGCTCGCTGTGGCGGGGCGGGACGTCCACGGGTGTCGGCTGTTGGGGGATTTCGGGGGTTGTCCCCCAAATGGAGGACGTCTCGGAACTGTAGCACCGAGTCGCTCCGGATCGCACCCCCAGTTCCCCGGGATGACCGCCGCGGCGCGACCTCGCTACGCGGTCACGGGCCTGTCGAGTCGGGGAGTCTTCTCCGGCGTCTTCTCGTCCACCGGCAGGGTGCCCGCGGCGCGCTGCGCGGCGTAGTGGGCCCGTGCCTCGTCCTGCCGCTCGCGCTCCGCCCCGAGCGCGATGGGCGCGCCGATGAGCTCCGGCGTGAACTCGAAGGCCTCGACGAGGTCGAGCGCGTGGGCGCGCAGTCGCGGCAGCAGCCGGTCGTCGATGTAGCTCGTGACGGCCTGGATGCGCTGCGCCGAGATGCGCCCCGCCGTCAGGTACCACGCCGCGTGCTGCTCGATGAGCCCGAGTCCGAACAGGTCGCGCAGCCAGGTGAGCACCTGCCTCGTTCCGGCGTCCTGCACATCGTCGAGGGCATCCGTGAACGCCTCCCACTGCAGCAGCTCGGCATGCGCCCGCGCCGCCTCGATGAGATCGTTCTGGTGCCGGTTGAACACCCTCGCCGCCTCGGGCTTGGACAGTCTGTTCGCGTTGCGCAGGTGCCCGGCGATCTCGGCGACCATGGTCTGCACCCGGTCGGTGAGCAGCTGGCGCTGCGACGCGGTGTCCCGGATGTAGCCGACCGAACGCGCCGTCGAGCCGAAGTCCGCGACCTTCTGGGCGAGGCCCCGCAGGCCCGTGCGGTTGATCGCGGCATCCCCGACCTGGTCCGCGACGTAGGCGGCCATCGCGCCGGCGTCCAGGTGGGCGAACTTCTTCGAGTAGTCGGTGAGCAGTCGCTTGGCCACCAGCTGCAACAGCACGTTGTTGTCGCCCTCGAAGGTGACGTAGATGTCGAGGTCGGCGCGCAGTTGGGTGAGCCGGTTCTCGGCGAGGAATCCCGCGCCGCCGCAGGCCTCCCTGGCCTCCTGCAGGATGTCGAGCGCCGCCCACGTGGAGAGCGGCTTGAGCGCCGCCGCGAGGGTCTCCAGGTCCTGCCGGTCGGCGTCGGTGTCGTGGGCGCCGCTGAAGACGTCGTCGAACTTGGCGAGGAAGCGCTCATGCGCGAACGACATCGCGTAGGTCGTCGCCAGTCGTGGCAGCAGCCGGCGCTGGTGGCGCTGATAGTCGAGCAGCACCTCCTCGTCGGTGTCGCTGCCCGCGGTGAACTGGCGGCGCTGGGTCGCGTAGGTGATCGCGATCGTGAGCGCGAGCTTGGATGCCACGGTCGCGGCGCCGTCGAGGGAGACGCGACCCTGCACGAGGGTGCCGAGCATCGTGAAGAAGCGGCGGCCGGGGCTCGCGATGGGTGAGGAATAGCTGCCGTCCTCGGCGACATCCCCATACCTGTTGAGCAGGTTCAGGCGCGGCACCCGCACGTGGTCGAAGTGCAGGCGGCCGTTGTCGATGCCGTTGAGTCCGCCCTTGAGACCGTCGTCTTCGCCGCCGACACCGGGCAGGAAGCCGACCTCGTCGCGGATCGGCACGTAAAAGGCGTGCACGCCGTGATTGACGCCCTTCGTGATGAGCTGGGCGAAGACGACGGCGGCCTGCCCGTGCAGGGCGGCGTTGCCGAGGTAGTCCTTCCACGCGGCGCGGAACGGGGTGTGCAGCACGAAGTCGCCGGCCTCGGGATCGTAGGTGGCCGTGGTGCCGATCGCCGAGACATCCGATCCGTGGCCGGTCTCTGTCATCGCGAAGGCGCCCGGGATCTCGAGGCTCATGATGCCGGGGAGCCATTGCGCGTGGTGCCGCTCGGTGCCCAGGTGCATGACCGCGGCACCGAAGAGGCCCCACTGCACGCCCGATTTGATCTGCAGGCTCGGGTCGGCGAGCACGAACTCCTCGAAGCCGGCGATGTTGCCGCCGGCGTCCTCGCCGCCGCCGACCGATCTCGGGTAGGCGCGGTGCACGGCCTTCTCGTGCACCAGCAGGTGCAGCTGGGTGAGCACCCGCTCGCGGTGCTCGGTCATCGCCTGGCCTGGGATGCGCTGGATCTCGGGGCGTGCGGCGAGTGCACGGGAGGTGCGCCGGATGTCGGCCCAGCGCCCCAGGAGCTGCTGGCCGAGCGCGGCGACATCGACGGCCGGTGCGACGGTGGTGGTCTGCGTCATGCGCCTACGGTACGACCGCGAAATCGGGCGGTCGACTTCTCCGTGGGAGACGTCAACCAGAGCCGTTCGCGCGCCGACCGCACTTGGCGCTTCTCTTCAAGTGAACGGCGGTGACCTTGTCGGGTTCCGCACGCTCGCACGATCCGAGAGAACGTGCGCCCGGATCTACCGCGGCAGCCGCTCGGCGCGGATCACGCCGTCGCGGCGACGACCGCGAGCACGGCCTCGCCGTAGGTCTCGAGCTTCTTCTCGCCGACGCCGGTGATGGTGCCGAGCTCGTCGAGCGTGGCGGGCCGGGTCACCGAGATGCCCCGCAACGTGGCATCCCCGAACACGATGTAGGCCGGCACGCCCTGCTCGCGCGCGGTTTCGGCACGCCAGGAGCGCAGGGCCTCGAAGAGCGGGAGCGCCTCGCCGGGCAGATCGGCGGCGACCGCGCGCTTGGCCGCCTTCGAGCGCTTGGGGGCCTCCTTGCGCAGGCTCACCTTTCGCGAGCCGTCGAGCACCGCGGCGCTCGCCTCGGTGAGCACGAGGATGCCGTACTCCCCCTGCACCGCGAGCAGCCCCTGGGCGAGCAGCTGGCGCACGACCCCGCGCCACTCCGCCTCGGCGAGGTCCTGCCCGATGCCGAAGGTCGCGAGGCCGTCGTGACCCTCCTTGACGACGCGGTCGGTCTGCTTGCCGAGCAGGATGTCGATGAGGTGCCCGCCGCCGTAGCGCTGGTTGCGCTCCCGCTGCAGTCGCACGATCGTCGACAGCAGCTTCTGCGCCGGCACCGTGCCATCCCAGCTCTCCGGCGGGCTCAGGCACGTGTCGCAGTTGCCGCACGCCTGGGACTCC
>JBAQPI010000153.1:0-9979 GCA_049305635.1 Rhodoglobus sp.
GACCGCGTTCGAACTGCGGAACTTCTCCGTCAGTTCGGCGATCGATGCTTCCTTGTTCGCCATGGTGCTCCCTACATCGTGGTTGGACGCCATCCACCACCGGGGCAATGAGAAGAGCCCCGGCGCAAGCGCACGGAGCTCTGAGGATGCGGGCTGACCCGCGACATCGCTTCACACACCTGCGCTGGCCGTTACGTCAGTAACACTCAGATCGTTGTGCACTCACGCGCACGACGATGACCTGCGGTCTTTGGCTCAGGCAAGGCTAGGCGATCACGGACGGGCGCGCAACTTCACTCCGCGGGCGGCGTCGACTTCGGGGTGCGCGGCGCGGCAGGCTTCCTGGGCTTCCTCACCGGTGCCGGCGGAGCCTCGACCGCGGGTTCGGGTTGCGGCTCGGAATCCGCCTCCGGTTCGATCGACGATGCGGCCGAAGCCGGTCCACCGACGGCCCTGGTGAGTCCGCGGCGCTTGCGAACGCGCTCCCGTACGGACGGCAGCACCATCACGACGACGATCACGAGCACCGAGACCACGATGACCACGACGGCGAGCGCCGGCACCTGCGCGCGCTGCACCGGCTCGAGGGCGGCCGCCTCCTCGGCGAGCACGTCCTGGTACTCCGCGAGCGTCGTGGCGGCGCCGAGGCCGGTGCCGCCGGGCACGATGGGCGTGAGCTCCTCCCCGACGAGGGTGAACCACGCGTCGTGGGGCGCGTCGCGCACGAGGTAGGCCTCGGCGGGCACATCCGCGAGCGCCGTCGCGATCTCGGGATCGCCCACGAAGTCCGCGAGCTCCGGGTCGACGGTGGACTGGTTGATCCAGATGATCGCGAGGCCGATGGGCTCCTCGCGCAGTTCGATCGGCGCCGTCCACTCGTTGGCGCGCTCGACCGGGGTCTCGGTGGCCTCACCGGTGAGGAACGCGGGCGTGAAGACGAAGACGCGGTTGAGCTGGCCGACCTTGGCGGTCTCGTCGAACTCGATCCCCTCGCCCTGCGCGCCGAGCCCGACGAGGTCGTCGAGTCGCGCGAGCAGGCCGTCCGGATCGTTCGCGTAGGCGACGACCTCGACCGGCACGGAACCCTGCGAGGCCGCAGCGGCCTGGCCCCCGGCGATCACCAGTCCGAGGGCGAGCACGGCGCCGACCGCGATGCGACGCCGCGCCTTCCGGGTCGAGTGGGGCTCGGGCACGCTGAGGGGCTGCGACGTCGGGGTCATCACGCCCCCAGTCTGTCATCTGGCCGCACGGTCAGGCACGCGGCGCGGCCGGCAGGATGACACGGAACACCGTGCGCGGCGACTCCCCGTCGTCAGGGCGCCAGGCGACAATGGTCACGTGACACTTCAGCCCGAGCTCGACCTCTGGCTCCCGGACCACCGCGCCAGGATCGTGGCGCGGCAAGAGGACCGGGTCGCCTGGATCCGCGCCCGCAGCCGCGGGGTCACCGCCACCGACGTCGCGCGGCTCTCCAGCGAGCGGGCACTGCAGGCCGTGCTCAAGGACAAGCTCCTGGGTTCCAGGTTCTCCGGCAACGCCTTCACCGACCACGGCCGCGCCCGCGAGCCGGAGATCGCCAAGTGGGTGCGTGCGCGGCACGGCATCCTGCCCAGTTCGACCCTGTTCCACGCGCACGGGGAGCCCGACCACCTGGCGACCCCCGACGGCGTCGCGGTCATCGGTGGCGCCGTCGTGCTCGCGGAGATCAAGACGACGCAGCACGCGTGGAGCGGCATCCCGCGCTCCTACCTGCGTCAGGTGTGGTGGCAGCAGTACGTGCTCGGAGCGGAGCGCACGCTCGTGGTCTGGGAGCAGCACCGCGACTTCGTGCCGATCGACCGCGAGCCGCAGTTCCGGTGGGTGGAGCGGGACGAGAACGAGATCCACGTGCTGGTGAGCCTCGCGGACCGGCTGCTCGGCCTCATGCGGCGCTGACCAGCTCCTGCTCGGTAACCGTCTGGGATGGTTTCAGCGTGCGCGCCACGAGCGTGCCCCCGAACATGACGAGCCACGCGATCGCGAGGGTCGTCGCGATGAACTCCAGCCGGCTGCCGAGCTCCTCCTGGAAGCGGAACAGCGAGAACAGCCCGCCCGTCGCGGCGATCACCGCGACGAGGATGCCCGTGGTCGCCGACAGGATCGCGAGCACGCGGCGCCCCTGCGCGAACGCGCTCTGCAGCATCGCCCAGCACGCCGCGGCGAAGGCGAGCACGGCCGCGAGGGTGTGCGAGAAGTCCTGCCAGGTGAAGCTGTCGCCATAGGGCAGCGGGCAGCCCGAGGTGCACGTGACCTGCGAGGCGAAGAGGAACAGGCTGCAGCCGATCCAGAGCGAGACCGCGGGCGTCCAGGCGCCGAGCACCGGGCCGCTGGAGCGGATCCGCCGGCCCGACCAGGCGACGAGGCTGCCGCCGGCCACGATCAGCAGCAGCGCGATGCGGAACCACTCGGCCGTCGGCATCCCCTGCGCCCCGAGCTCGCTGACGTACAGCTCCCGCGGAATCGTCAGCCGCGCACCCCAGATGATGCCGAGCGCGGCGATCACGAGCACACTCCCGCCGATCGCGGCGGACAGCTCGAACCCCCGTTGCATGAAGGCAGACTAGCGGGGATGCAGAGTTTGCAGCGAAGTGACATCGCCGTAACAGGGCCGACTCATTGGAGCCCTTTACTGGGAGCCAGAGCAGGTCGGGGAGGCCCAGCATGAGCACGATGCGTGCCGTCGTCATCGAGGAGACGGGCGGGCCGGAAGTGCTGCACCTCGCGGAGGTCCAGCGCCCCACGAGGGTCGGCGCCGAGTTCGTCGTCAAGGTCGTCGCCGCCGGGGTCAACCCGATCGACGCGAAGTCGCGCGCCGGCAAGGGTGCGGCGCCGGCGTTCGGCCCCTATCCCGTGATCCTCGGCAACGACTTCAGCGGGATCGTCGTGGAGAACTCCTACGGTGCGCACCCGATCAAGGTCGGCGACGAGGTCTTCGGCATGACGATGGTGCCGCGGTTCGCCGGAACCTACGCGGAGTACATCACGGTGCCGGCGACCTGCCTGGCCCGCAAGCCGCGCGCGCTCTCCCACGTCGAGGCCGCGGCCGTGCCGGTTGCGGCGCTCACGGCGTGGGGTGCGGTCGTGGATGTCGCGAAGGCCCACGAGGGCCAACGGATGCTCATCCATGCCGGAGCCGGAGGTGTCGGGCACTTCGCGGTGCAGTTCGCGGCCTTCTTCGGCACCCACGTGATCACGACCGGCTCGACCCGCAACTCGGGTTGGCTGCGCGAGCTCGGTGCTCGCCAGGTGATCGACTACACGACGACGCGCTTCGAGGACGTCGTGCAGGATGTCGACGTCGTCATCGACCTCATCGGCAACGTGCTGGATGACACGGCCACCCGATCCCTCACCGTGCTCAAGCCCGGTGGTCTCATCGTCAACGTGCCATCCGGCAGCTGGCCGACGATGGCCGAGGAGGCCGCGGCCGCCGGGATGCGTGCGACCGACTACCGGGTGCCCGCCGACGGCGCGACCCTCGCCGTCATCGCACGCCTCCTGGAGTCCGGCGACGTGCGCGTCTTCGTGGACCAGGTCTTCGAGCTCGCCAAGGCGCCGGTGGCACACACCGCCCTCGAGACCGGCCACACCCGCGGCAAGATCGTGCTGAAGGTGAGCGACGGCTGATCGGCGCTAAAAGCCCTCGAGCACCCGCTCGACGTGCTCGACGTGCGGGGGTGCCGCGAAGTACCGCCCGACGAGTCCGCGCCAGGCGGTGAAAGCCTCGCTGCCCCGGAAGTCGACGGTGTGCGCCTCGATCGTGGCCCAGCCGACCACCAGGAGATAGCGTCCCGGCTGCTCGATCGACCGCTCCAGCCGCAGGCTCTCGCATCCCGGCGCAGCGCGGAAGAGCGGAACCGCTTCCGCGACTGCGGCCTCGAAGGCGGCCGAGTTCTCGGGCTTGACACGGATATCGGCGATCTCGAGCACGGTCATGAGCCGAGACTAGATCATCCGCTCCCGCACGAAGTCGTCTTCGAAGCGCGTGCCGACCAGAAAGCGCTTCGTGCCGACCAGAGCGAAGCCCTGCTTCTCGTAGAAGCGATTGGCGCGCTCATTCTCCTGGTTCACGCCCAGCCAGAGGGAGACGGCTCCCCTCGCGCGCGCCGCTGCGACCGAAGCGATCACGAGGGCGGGCGCGACGCCCGCGCCGTGGAACCCCGGCCGCACGTAGCACTTGCTGAGTTCGGCGGTCGGCCTGACGGTGACCGTCGCCGCGACATCCGGGTCGTCGGGCTCGCCGAAGACGACCATCGTGTAACCTGCGGCCTCGCCTCCGACCTCGGCGAGGAACAGTGCACGGTCGCGGTCGGCGAGGTAGCCGGTGAAGGCCCCCTCCGACAGGTTTCTCGCGATGAAGTCGGCGATGGCGTCCGCGGTGGTGTGCGCCGGGCACGCGAGCGGGAAGGTCTCGGCCGCCACGTGATGCAGCAGCGCCGCGTCATCCGGTGTGGCCAGACGGATCGTGCTCTTGCGTAATTCATGGGATGCGGGCGACACGCCGCTCATTCGCGCTGGTACTTCGGCGTGGCTCACCGTTTCTCCTGAATTGTGTGCCGGAAAGCCGGGATCGAGAAAGGGGCCGACCGAAGTCGACCCCTCCCGCGCATGATCCTTAGAACGCGTTGACGTCGAGCGGGATGCCCGGGCCGAACGTCGTCGACACGGTGCCCTTGGTGATGTAGCGGCCCTTCGAACTCGAGGGCTTCGCGCGCACGACCTCGTCGATCGCCGCCTTGATGTTCTCGCTGAGCTGCTCCTGGCTGAAGGCCGCCTTGCCGACCACGAAGTGGACGTTGGCGTGCTTGTCGACGCGGAACTCGATCTTGCCGCCCTTGATGTCGGAGACGGCTTTGCCGGTGTCCTGGGTGACGGTGCCGGTCTTCGGGTTGGGCATGAGGCCGCGGGGGCCGAGCACCTTGCCGAGACGACCGACCTGGCCCATGAGCTCAGGGGTCGAGACCGCCGCGTCGAACGCGGTGTAGCCGCCGGCGACCTTCTCGATGAGCTCGGCGCCGCCCACCTCGTCCGCTCCGGCGGCGACGGCCGCCTCGGCCGCGGGGCCGGTCGCGAACACGATGACGCGGGCGGTCTTGCCCGTGCCGTGCGGCAGGATGACGGTGCCGCGCACCATCTGGTCCGCCTTGCGCGGGTCGACGCCGAGCTTGAGCGCAACCTCGACGGTGGAATCGAACTTCTTCGACCCGGTCTCCTTCGCGACGGCGACGGCCTCACTCGGCGTGTAGAACCTGCCCTCTTCGATCTTCTCCGCGGCTGCGCGGTATGCCTTGGACTTCGTCGCCATGATTACGCCTCCACCGTGATCCCCATCGAACGGGCGGTGCCCGCGATGATCTTCTCCGCGCCCTCGATGTCGTTGGCGTTGAGGTCCACCATCTTCTGCTCGGCGATCGAGCGCACCTGCTCCTTGCTGAGCTTGGCGACCTTCACGGTGTGCGGGGTCGACGACCCCTTCTGCACGCCCGCGGCCTTCTTGATCAGCTCCGCGGCCGGAGGGGTCTTGAGGATGAACGTGAAGGAGCGGTCCTCGTAGACGGTGATCTCCACGGGGATGACGTTGCCGCGCTGCGACTCGGTCGCCGCGTTGTACGCCTTGCAGAACTCCATGATGTTGACGCCGTGCTGACCGAGCGCCGGGCCGATGGGCGGTGCGGGGTTGGCCGCACCGGCCTGGATCTGGAGCTTGATGAGCCCCGTCACCTTCTTCTTGGGTGCCATTCGTTTTCTCTTTCTGTTCGAGCCGACCCGTGTTGGTCGGCTCTCCCGACATCCAGTGGATGCGGTGGCTTTGCGGTGATCGAGCGTAGCCGTGTCTCGACGAGTTCGACAACCGCGAACTCGATCACCGTTACAACTTGGTGACCTGGTCGAACGACAGCTCGACCGGGGTCTCGCGCTCGAACAGCGACACCAGCACGATGAGCTTGCCGCTCTCGGGCTTGATCTCGCTGATGGTGCCGGGCAGGCCCGCGAACGAGCCCTCCTTGATCGTGATGGTCTCGCCGGCCTCGAAGTCGATCTCCGCGGGGATGACGCGGGTCGCGGCCTTGCCCTTCGCACCGCCCCCCTTGGCCGCGGGGGCCTCGACGACCTGCACGAGGCTCTTCAGCATGTTGAAGGCCTCCTCGAAGCGAAGCGGCACCGGGTTGTGGGAGTTGCCGACGAATCCGGTCACGCCGGGCGTGTGCCGCACGACCGACCAGCTGTCCTCGTTGAGGTCCATGCGCACGAGCACGTAGCCGGGGATGCGCACCCGGTTGACGAGCTTGCGCTGGCCGTTCTTGATCTCGACGACGTCCTCCATGGGGACCTCGACCTGGTAGACGTAGTCCTCCATCGCCATCGAGACTCTGCGGTTCTCGATGTTCTGCTTCACGCGCTTCTCGAAGCCCGCGTAGGAGTGGATGACGTACCACTTGCCCGGCTGCGAGCGCAGCTCGGACTTGAACTCCTCATAGGGGTCGACCTCGGCGACGTCATCCGGGTCGTCCTCGTCACCGGGCTCGGGGCCGTCGTACGGGGCGACCTCGGGCTCTTCGGACACGGCCTCCGCGGCCTCGCTCGAGAACTCGTCCTCGGTCGCGGCGACGGAGGCCTCGGCCTCCTCGAGGGAGTCGATGTCGAGCGCGTCGTCCACGATCGCGTCCGCCTCCGGGTCGGCGGCGACGTCGAGCGCCTCGAGGAGACCCGCCAGGTCGGCGTCGATGTCCGCGTCATCCACGATGTGCATGGCCTCGGACTCGACCGCGTTCTCCGAGCTGTCCTCGCGGGAGAGCTCGTTGCCGGTCTGGGCCTCGTCGTCCTCGGCGGACTGTTCGGCGGCCGTCGCGAGCTCGTAGTCTTCGCGGTGGTTCTCGGGCACTGGATCTCTTTCCATGGGAATACCTCGGCGCGGTGGCGCCGCGGTGATGTCGGTCAGCCGACGATCGTCGGATCGCCGAACAGGAAGTTGACGAGAGCGCTGAACCCGAAGTCGAGGCCCGAGACGATCACCATCATGATGATGACGAACACGAGCACGACGCCGGTGTAGCTCAGCAGCTCGCGGCGTGTCGGGGTGACGACCTTCCTGAGTTCGCCGATCACCTGGCGCACGAACAGGGCCACGCGCGCGAAGGGGCTACGCCGCTCGGCGCGTTCCTTCTTCGCGTTGGCAACGACGTCCTCGCTGGGCTCGTCGATCACTTTCCTGGCCACGTCATACCTTCCGATGCTTCGGCTTGCTCGCCCTCCACGCTCGTGCGGGGAGGAGCTGCAGGGCGGACAGGACTCGAACCTGCAACCTGCGGTTTTGGAGACCGCTGCTCTACCAATTGAGCCACCGCCCTTCGGGAACCGCCTGGACAATTCCCCTGAGTCGAAAACGCAGGCTTCCGCGAGCGTGACCGTGAGGTCGTGATCCCGAGGGTTCAGCCGCCGGAGGGCGCGCGAAAGCTTGGCAGATTTCAACTACCTCGATCAGTGTACGTCATCGACGGCGACCGGGAAATATCCGGATACCGGCGCAACCACCCCGCGTCCACGACCCAGGACTCCGCCGGGCCCGTCGAGGGGCCGGCGCCGGATGGGTCCCCCAGGGCCAGGCTCCGGCCCTCTCCTTTAGGCTGGTGCGGTGAGCCACCACCGCATCTCCGCCCGCATCGCCGCCATCGCGGAGTCCGCCACGCTCAAGGTGGATGCCAAGGCGAAGGCCCTGCAGGCGGCCGGCCGGCCGGTCATCAGCTTCGCCGCGGGCGAGCCGGACTTCCCGACCCCCCAGAACATCGTCGAGGCCGCCGCGCGCGCCGTGCTCGACCCGAAGAACTACCGCTACACGCCGGCCGCCGGCCTGCCCGAGTTGCGCGAGGCGATCGCCGCCAAGACGCTGCGCGACAGCGGAATCGAGGTGGAGGCGAGCCAGGTCGTGGTCACCAACGGCGGCAAGCAGGGGGTGTATCAGGCCTTCGCGACGATCCTCGACCCGGGCGACGAGGTGCTCATTCCCGCGCCGTACTGGACCACCTACCCGGAGGCGATCAAGCTCGCCGGCGGCGTGCCGGTCGAGGTCTTCGCGGGCGCCGACCAGGGCTACCTCGTCACGGTCGAGCAGCTCGAGGCCGCCCGCACCGAGCACACCAAGGTGCTGCTGTTCGTCTCCCCCTCGAACCCGACGGGGGCGGTGTACTCGCCCGAACAGACGAACGCCATCGCGGAGTGGGCCGAGCGCCACGACCTCTGGGTGATCGCGGACGAGATCTACCAGAACCTCGTCTACGGCGAGGGCCCGTACCCGAAGGCCGCCACCTCGATCGTCGCGGCCGTTCCCGCGCTCGCCGATCGCACGATCCTCGTCAACGGCGTCGCCAAGAGCTACTCGATGACCGGCTGGCGGCTCGGCTGGATGGTCGGCCCGGCGGATGTCGCCAGGGCAGCCGGCAACCTGCAGTCGCACCTGACGAGCAACGTGTCCAACATCTCGCAGCGCGCCGCGATCGAGGCCCTCACCGGGCCGCAGGATGCCGTGGAGGCCATGCGCGCCGCCTTCGAGCACCGACGCGACACCATCGTTGCCGAGCTCTCGAGGATCCCCGGGGTGCACTGCCCGACGCCCGCCGGTGCGTTCTACGTCTACCCCGACGTGAGCGGCCTCCTCGGGCGCGAATGGGGCGGGGTCACGCCGGGCACCTCGCTGGAGCTAGCGGACCTCATCCTCGACCAGGCCGAGGTCGCGGTCGTGCCGGGCGAGGCCTTCGGGCCGAGCGGCTACCTGAGGCTCGCCTACGCGCTCGGCGACGAGGCGCTGCTGACGGGCGTGCGGCGCCTGCAGACGCTCTTCGCGTGACCGCGGCCCTGTTGGCGGCGATCGCCGGCCTCGGCCTCGGCCTCTCCCTCATCGTCGCGATCGGCGCGCAGAACGCCTTCGTGCTGCGGCAGGGGCTGCGACGCGAGCACATCGTCGCCGTCATCCTCATCTGCGCGCTCTCGGATGCGGCGCTCATCGCGCTCGGCATCGCCGGCGCGGGCTGGGTGTTCGAGCGGCTGCCGTGGCTCGTCGAGGTGGTGCGCTGGGCCGGCGCGGTGTTCCTGCTCGGGTACGGCGCCCTGGCCGCGCGGCGCGCGATCCGGCCGCAGACGCTCGCCGCGGCATCCGAGGCACCGGCCGCCGGCAGCCTGCTCGCGACCGCGGGCACGACGCTCGCCCTGACCTGGCTCAACCCGCACGTCTACCTCGACACGGTCGTGCTGCTGGGCTCGGTCGCGAGCACCCACGGCGAGTTGCGGTGGGCGTTCGCGGCCGGGGCGATGCTCGGCAGCGCCCTGTGGTTCACCGCGCTCGGGCTCGGTGCGCGACTGCTCGCCCCGGTCTTCGCGCGTCCCGCGGCATGGCGGGTGCTCGACGGCGCGATCGCCGTCGTGATGGTCGTGCTCGCCGTGAGCCTCGTGCTGCCGCACTGAGCCGGGAGCTACAGTTCGACGCCCACCGCGATCGGCTCCGGCTGCAACTCGACGCCGAACTGCGCCGCCACCCGCGCCCGCACATAGCGCGCGAGCTCGGCGACCTCCTCGGCACTCGCCCCGCCCCGGTTGGTGATCGCGAGGCTGTGCTTGCCCGAGATCGCCGCGCGCGAACCCGGGAGCGCGAAGCCGCGGCCGATGCCCGCGCGCTCGATGAGCCATGCGGCGCTGAGCTTCACGGCGTCCGCCTCCGGCGCTGGGGCGAGCGGGCCAGCGCCGAGCGGCACGGCCAGGTCGGCAGGTGCGGGCTCGACCGGCCAGCGCGGCGCGTCCGCGGGGAGGCGGCGGGCGAAGTTCTCGCTCACGATCGGGTTCGTGAAGAACGAGCCGCAGCTCACCGAGTCCGCGTCGGCGGGGTCGAGCACCATGCCCTTGGCCGCGCGCAGCTCGAGCACGGCCCGGCGAACCTCGGCGAGTGGCACCC
>JBAQPI010000154.1:0-21436 GCA_049305635.1 Rhodoglobus sp.
CGCTTGCGTTGCGCGTTCGCACCTTGCGAGCGGCCGCCGCCCTGCTGCTGGCGCGGTTGCGCCGGGGTGGGCTTGACGTAGGGTGCGACGTCGCCGACGAGGGTCGTGACGGCCGGCGAGGTCGGGGTGACCTGCTGCGGGGTGACCTGGATCGCGGCCTTGCGCAGCAGCGACTGGGTGTCGCCGCGCTGCGCGGGCAGCATGACGGTGACCACGTCGCCCTCGGAGCCGGCACGCGCCGTCCGGCCGGAGCGGTGCAGGTAGGCCTTGTGCTCCATGGGTGGGTCGACGTGCACCACGAGCTCCACGTTGTCGACGTGCACGCCGCGCGCCGCGACATCCGTCGCCACGAGCACGCGAGCCTCACCGGAGGAGAACGCGGCGAGGTTGCGGTCGCGCTGCGGCTGCGAGAGGTTGCCGTGCAGGTCGACGGCCGGGATGCCGGACTCGGTCAGCTGCTTGGCGAGCTTCTTCGCGTGGTGCTTGGTGCGCATGAACAGGATGCGGCGACCGGTGCCGGAGGCGAGCGCGCGCACGAGCTCGGGCTTGTTCTCGGCCGAGACCTCGAACACGTGGTGGGTCATCGCGGAGACGTGGGAGGTGGCCTCGTCGACCGAGTGCAGCACCTCGTTGTGGAGGTAGCGGCGCACGAGCTTGTCCACGCCGTTGTCGAGCGTGGCGCTGAACAGCAGGCGCTGGCCGGTCTGCGGGGTCTTGTCCATGATGCGGGTGACGACCGGCAGGAAGCCGAGGTCGGCCATGTGGTCGGCCTCGTCGAGCACGGTGATCTCGATCGCGTCGAGGTGGGCGAAGCCCTGCTTCATGAGGTCCTCGAGGCGGCCCGGGCAGGCGACGACGATGTCGACGCCCTGCTTGAGCGCATCCACCTGGCGGTTCTGCGAGACGCCGCCGTAGATCGTGGTGGTCTTGAGGCCGTAGGCGGTGGCGAGCGGTTCGATCACGGCGGTGATCTGGGTGGCGAGTTCACGCGTGGGCGCGAGCACGAGGGCGAGGGGACGCCCGGCGCGGCGCTGGCCGCCCGCGAGCTCGCCGCCGAGGCGCGCGACCATGGGCAGCGCGAAGGCGAGGGTCTTGCCCGAGCCCGTCTTGCCGCGGCCGAGCACGTCGCGCCCGGCGAGGGTGTCGGGCAGGGTGTCCTGCTGGATCGGGAAGGGCTCCGTCTTGCCCTGAGAGGCGAGCACGGCGACGAGGGGAGCGGGCACGCCGAGCGCGCCGAAGGTTGTTTCGGTCATGAGTGGTTTCTGAGCAGGCCGGAACGGTGCCCGGCTGGTGGCGAAGGCGGCAGTGGCCGCATCCGTTCGCCGGAGAAAGTCATCGTCGAGCCCGGACAAAACCGGACGAGAAGAGGGGAGCGTTCTACGACGCAGAGAGGCCGTCATGGCCTCGCAAGTGGTTCAAGCCTAGCAGTAGCAGCATGCGCATGCCTCCATCATGCGCTCGGATAGCCTCTCGGCATCGTGAGGGAATTCGCCGACACCGGCCAGGGTTGCAGCCAGCATGAAGGCAGTACTCGGTGACACCGTGCTCGCAGAAGCACCACAGGACCAACTCATCAAGATCGAGGGCAACTGGTACTTCCCGCCCTCCAGCGTGAACGAGGAGTTGCTGGAGAAGAGCCCCACGCCGTACACCTGCCCGTGGAAGGGCGAGTGCCAGTACTTCTCCGTGCGCAACGGCGACGAGTTGCTGCAGGACCGTGCCTGGAGCTACCCGACGCCCTACCCGACGTCGTTCGATCGCGTCGGCAAGGACTTCTCGAACTACGTGGCGTTCTGGAAGGAAGTCCGCGTCGTCGACTGATCGTCGCCGATCGAGCCGGTCGAGATCTTCGCCCGGTGCGCCCTGACCTTCGCGCGGTTGCCGCAGCGCTGCATGGAGCACCAACGGCGGTTGTTCGAGCGGGAGTCGTCGGCGAAGACGATCCGGCAGTCCTCGGCAGCGCACTCGCGGATGCGCTCGCGCTGGTCCGCGGCGAACAGCTCGATGGCCCCACGTGCGATCTCCGAGAACGCTTGGGCGGCGCGAGCCCGGGCACGTCCGGCCTGGCGCCGGCCACCGGCGAGCATCGGCGGGATGTCGGGGGTCGCCGCGAACAGGTTGAGCACGTCGATGTCCTCCCCGGCCGGGTCCGCGCTGCGGGAGATGCCCGTCGCGATCCTCGCGATGGCGGACCGCAGGGCGAGGGCGTCGGTGAGGTCGCGGTCGGTGGTGGTGGCATCCACCTCCTCGAAGCGCCCGGTGAGCCAGTCGGCGAGGTCGGCCGGGGTGCGCCAGAGCTCGACCCCGTTGTCGGCCATGCCGCCCGTGTAGGCGAAGTCGAGGGCGAGCGCGCCGGAGTCGAACCACCAGCGGTGGCCATCCGCCGGGCCGATGAACCACTGGCCCGTGGGCCTGGAGGTCGTCGCGTCTCGCACGTAACCACTATAGTCAGTTACATGAGCGAGACGACCGGACTGACCAGGGACGCCGGCTGGGAGGTCGGCGTGCGCACCACCGTTCCGGCACCGCCCGAGACCGTCTGGGCCCACCTGCTCGGCGACGGCCTGAAGCTCTGGCTCGGCGACATCGACGCCCTGCCGACAGAGAAGGGCGAGACGTTTCAGACCCGGGATGGCGTGCGCGGCACGATCCGCAGCCTCACCCCCGGACTGCGCGTGCGCTTGGGCTGGCAGCCCGAGGACTGGCCGCACGACACCACCCTGCAGCTCACGGTCAAGGAGGCGCCCTCGGGCACCACGATCGGGATCCACCACGAGAAGCTCGCCGACCGCGAGGAGCGCAGGCTCATGCTCGGGCACTGGAAGGCCGTCGCGGCCGCGCTCGAGCGGGAACTCAGCGCCTGACCCACTCGATCGCGTAGCGCGCGTCGAAGCTGCGCGAGCACCGACCGCAGGCCAGCGGACGCGTAGGCCTGCGATAGCGGTAGTGCACGTGCCCGGCCGGGCAGGTGCCCACCCAGGGCGCGAGCTCGTCGGCGATCGCGCCGCCGTGCAGGCGCTTGCCCTCGTACCCGAGATCGGTCGCGACCGCCTTCCACCTCGGGCCGTGCCCGGCGCGCGTACCCGCGATCGCATGCGCGACCTCGTGCAGCAGCACCTGGTGGATCTCGTCGTCCTCGTACCTCTCGGCGAGGTAGCGCGAGACGGTGATGCGCTTCGCGGTGTAGTTGCACAGCCCCGCGCGGGTCTTGGCGTGGTCGAAGCCGAACGTCCAGCTCGGGTCGAGGTGCAGGGCGATCAGGGCGTCGGCCCAGCGGCGCACGCGCTCGAGCTCGGCCATCAGTCCGGCTTCGCGCGGAAGACCATCCCCGGCGCAGGGGAACCCGTGGCGGTCTCGTCCGTCACGACGGCGGCGCCGCCGATGAACTCGCGCAGCTCGGCGCCCGCCACGATCTTGCTCGGGTGGGGGCCTGCGGCCAGGATGCGCGGCATCCAATCGAAGGGCAGCTCGGTCTTCGAGCCGACCAGCACGAGATTGCCGAAGCGGCGCCCCTTGAGGATCTGGGTCTCGGCGAGCACCGCGACCTCGGGCAGCAGCGAGGCGAGGGTCGCGACCTGCCCGCGCGCGAAGGCGAGGCCCGGCCCGTCGGCGACGTTGGCGACGAGGATGCCCCGTGCCGACAGCATCCCGATCGCCTGGCGGTAGAACTCCACGCTCGTCACGTGCCGGGGCGTGCGGGCGCCGCTGAAGACGTCCACGACGAGGAGGTCGACGGTTCCGCGCAGCCCCTCGGGCAGCCTGCCGAGCACTTCGCGGGCGTCTCCGTGCCGCACGCGGATCGAGGCCCGAGGTGACCACGGCAGCTGCTCGCGCACGAACTCGACGAGGTCGGGCTCGAGCTCGATGACCTGCTGGCGGGAGCCCGGCCGGGTCGCCTCGACGTAGCGCGGGATCGTGAGCGCCCCGGCACCGAGGTGCACGGCGGTGATCGGCTCGCCCGGCTCGCCGATGCGGTCGATCACGTGCCCCATGCGCTGCACGTACTCGAAGAACAACCGGCTCGGGTCGTCGAGGTTGACGTGCGACTGCGGCGTGCCGTCGACGGTGAGCGTGTACGCGCCCGCTACCCAGCGGTCGGGCGTGATCGTCGCCGTGTACCCGCTGCCGGCGAGCGTCCGCGTCGGGATCTCGGTCACCCGTCGAGACTAACCGCCCGGGCCGAACGCCTCATCCACGAGGCGGATGCTGTGGACGAGTCGCTCCCGCTGGTCCCCTGTGACGAGCTCCCAGCGCTCGCCGCGCGCCTCGAGACCCTCGACGAACCAGCCCTGCATCGCCTCCCGCACGTCCTCGCCGTCACGGATGCCGTCCTGCTCGAACGGCACGCCGCGCACGTCGGCCAGGAGGTAGAGCGCTCGCGGCGGCAGCACGGGCACCGCGTCGAGGGCCGCCGTGCTGCCAGGCCCCAGGTAGCGCCGCTCCCACACCTGGGTGGCGAAGGCGTCGGTGTCGCAGACCAGCACGGGGGAGCGGGTGGATGCCGCGGCGGCATCCTCGAGGCGCTGCTGCTCCCGCGCGATCACCGCGAAGTCCGCCGCCGACCACTGCGCGCTCGCCGCCTCGCCTTCGGCGGCGACGGCGCCCTGGCGCGCGACGAGCAGCTCTGTGTACTCACGGCCGTACTCGGGCACCCAGCGAGTGTCCGCCCAGTCGCCACCGCGGCCGCGGAACGCCTCGACGAGCTGCCGGGCGAGGGTCGTCTTGCCGGTGGACTCGGATCCGACGAGCACGATGCGGGCGGGTGCCGGTGACATGCGACGACACTACGCGCCGTGGCTTCCCCGTCGCCGGCGCGTCCCCCCAACGGGTCGCTCTCGCAGGGGTCGACACCTCGGTACACTGCGAGATACAGACGAGAGGACCTCGGTTTCGTGACGCTCTTCGACAGACTCGGCGGTGAGGCGATGATGGCCGCCGCCGTCGAGGAGTTCTACTCGCGTATGACGAGCGACGCCGAGGTGTCGGACTGGTTCCGCGGGGTCGACCTCACGATGCTCAAGGAGCATCAGCGGGCGTTCCTGGCCGTCGGCTTCGGCGGTCCCGAACGGTACAGCGGGCGGGGGATGCGCAACGCGCACGCCGGTTCTCGCATCACGCACGACGCCTACACCCGCGCGCTCGACCACCTGACCGGGGCCCTTGCCCATCTCGGGGTGGAACCGTCGCTCGTCGCCGAGGTGGCGCGGCGCGTCGAACGCTTGCGGCCCGCCATCGTCGACGTGCGCTGACCGAACGCCGGCTTATACCGGAGAGCACCAATCAGGTCAAGGAACAACTTGCGCGGGCAAGCCGTTGCGACCTATGATTGATCTTTGCGCTCCCATACCCCATGCCGTCATATTGTGGACAGCTGGCGCGCCCCGAGTATAGCGGCGGGGCAGATCTTCGGTGGGGACTTGGGGAGCGATTCCACTACCGACAGTATCGGGCCGACGGGCCCACACGGAGGGTATTTCCTTGGCTGCTGCGCGCAACGCGTCCACCACTGGTTCATCGAAGAAGCGAGGGTCAACGAAGAACGGTCGCAACGCATCGCGACTCTCGTTCGCCAAGATCACCGACACGCTGACGGTTCCCGATCTGCTCGCACTGCAGACCGAGAGCTTCGACTGGCTCGTCGGCAACGAGATCTGGAAGCAGCGCGTCGCGGAGGGTGAGGCCGCCGGCCGCACCGACCTCGCGACCCGCAGCGGCCTCGAGGAGATCTTCGAGGAGATCTCCCCCATCGAGGATCTCGGCGAGACGATGCAGCTCTCGTTCGCCGAGCCGGAGCTCGAAGAGCCCAAGTACACGATCGACGAGTGCAAGGAGCGCGGCAAGACCTTCGCCGCCCCGCTCTACGTCAACGCCGAGTTCATGAACCACCTCACCGGTGAGATCAAGACCCAGACGGTCTTCATGGGCGACTTCCCGCTCATGACCGAGAAGGGCACGTTCATCATCAACGGCACCGAGCGTGTCGTCGTCTCCCAGCTCGTGCGCTCACCGGGCGTCTACTTCGACCGCACCCCCGAGAAGCTCTCCGACAAGGACATCTTCTCGGCCCGCATCATCCCGAGCCGGGGCGCCTGGCTCGAGTTCGAGATCGACAAGCGCGACCAGGTCGGCGTGCGCATCGACCGCAAGCGCAAGCAGTCGGTCACCGTCTTCCTCAAGGCGCTGGGACTGACCAGCGAGCAGATCCTCGAGGAGTTCAAGGGCTTCCCGTCGATCGCCCTGACGCTGGAGAAGGATGCCATCCTCACCAAGGAGGAGGCCCTCAAGGACATCTACCGCAAGCTCCGCCCGGGCGAGCAGGTGGCCGCCGAGGCCGCGCGCGCGCTGCTCGACAACTTCTACTTCAACTCCAAGCGCTACGACCTCGCCAAGGTCGGTCGCTACAAGATCAACCGCAAGCTGGGCCTCGACGCCGACATCAAGCAGTCGGTGCTCACGATCGAAGACATCATCGCGACGATCAAGTACCTGGTCGCGCTGCACGACACGACCTCGCCCGATGTCAGCATCAGCGAGAACGGCGTCGCCTCGATCAAGGGCGTGCGCGACGGCAAGAAGGTGGACGTGCGCCTCGACGTGGACGACATCGACCACTTCGGCAACCGCCGCATCCGCGCCGTCGGCGAGCTCATCCAGAACCAGGTGCGCACCGGCCTGTCCCGCATGGAGCGCGTCGTGCGCGAGCGCATGACCACGCAGGACATCGAGGCCATCACCCCGCAGACCCTGATCAACGTGCGCCCCGTCGTCGCCGCGATCAAGGAGTTCTTCGGCACCAGCCAGCTCTCGCAGTTCATGGACCAGAACAACCCGCTCGCGGGCCTGACCCACAAGCGCCGCCTCAGTGCTCTTGGGCCTGGCGGCCTGTCGCGCGAGCGCGCCGGGGTGGAAGTTCGAGATGTTCACCCTTCCCACTACGGCCGCATGTGCCCGATCGAGACCCCGGAGGGCCCGAACATCGGCCTGATCGGTTCGCTCGCGTCGTTCGCCCGCATCAACGCCTTCGGGTTCATCGAGACCCCGTACCGTCGCGTCGTGAACGGTAAGGTCACCGACAAGATCGACTACCTCACCGCCTCGGAGGAGGACGACTTCATCGTCGCCCAGGCGAACGCACCGCTCACGAGCGACTCGCACTTCGCCGAGCCCCGCGTGCTCGCCCGCAAGAAGGGTGGCGAGGTCGACCTCATCCCGACCGAGCAGATCGGCTACATGGATGTCTCGCCGCGCCAGATGGTGTCGGTCGCGACCTCGCTCATCCCCTTCCTCGAACACGACGACGCGAACCGCGCCCTGATGGGTGCGAACATGCAGCGCCAGGCCGTGCCGCTGCTGCGCTCGGAGAGCCCGCTCGTGGGCACCGGCATGGAGGGCTTCGCGGCCATCGACGCCGGCGACGTGCTCACCGCCGACAAGGCCGGTGTCGTCTCCGAGGTCTCGGCCGACGTCGTGACCGTGCAGCTCGACGAGGGCGGCACCCAGGACTACTACCTGCGCAAGTTCGACCGCTCCAACCAGGGCACGAGCTACAACCACCGGGTCATCGTCAGCGCGGGCGACCGCGTCGAGGCCGGCGAGGTCATCGCCGACGGCCCCGCGACCGAGAACGGCGAGCTCGCGCTCGGCAAGAACCTCCTGGTGGCATTCATGCCGTGGGAGGGCCACAACTTCGAGGACGCGATCATCCTCAGCCAGAACCTCGTGAAGGACGACGTGCTCTCCTCGATCCACATCGAGGAGTACGAGGTGGACGCCCGCGACACCAAGCTCGGCAAGGAGGAGATCACCCGTGACCTCCCCAACGTCAGCCCGGAGCTGCTCGCCGACCTCGACGAGCGCGGCATCATCCGCATCGGCGCCGAGGTGCGCCCAGGCGACATCCTCGTCGGCAAGGTCACGCCCAAGGGCGAAACCGAGCTGAGCGCCGAGGAGCGCCTGCTGCGCGCCATCTTCAACGAGAAGAGCCGCGAGGTGCGCGACACCTCGCTGAAGGTTCCGCACGGCGAAGAGGGCACGATCATCGCGGTCAAGGAGTTCAACGCCGACAACGACGACGAGCTCGGCTCGGGCGTCAACCAGCGCGTCGTGGTCTACATCGCCCAGAAGCGCAAGATCACCGAGGGCGACAAGCTCGCCGGCCGCCACGGCAACAAGGGCGTCATCGCGAAGATCCTGCCGGTGGAGGACATGCCCTTCCTCTCCGACGGCACGCCGGTCGATGTCATCCTCAACCCGCTCGGCATCCCCGGCCGCATGAACTTCGGCCAGGTGCTCGAGACCCACCTCGGCTGGGTCGCCAAGCAGGGCTGGGAGGTGACGGGCAGCCCGAAGTGGGCGCAGACGCTGCCCGACGCCGCCCGCAAGGCCGCGCCAGGCACGAAGGTCGCCACCCCGGTGTTCGACGGCGCACTCGAGAGCGAGATCGAGGGACTGCTCGACTCCACGCTCGTCACCCGCGACGGCGAGCGGCTGATCGACTCGACGGGCAAGACCCGCCTGTTCGACGGCCGCTCCGGCGAGCCGTTCCCGGAGCCGATCTCGGTGGGCTACATGTACATCCTCAAGCTGCACCACCTCGTGGACGACAAGATCCACGCGCGCTCGACGGGTCCGTACTCGATGATCACCCAGCAGCCGCTCGGTGGTAAGGCGCAGTTCGGCGGACAGCGCTTCGGTGAGATGGAGGTGTGGGCGCTCGAGGCATACGGCGCCGCGTACGCGCTTCAGGAGCTGCTCACGATCAAGTCCGACGACATCCTCGGCCGCGTCAAGGTGTACGAGGCGATCGTCAAGGGCGAGAACATCCAGGAGCCCGGGATCCCCGAGAGCTTCAAGGTGCTCATCAAGGAGATGCAGTCGCTGTGCCTGAACGTCGAGGTGCTCTCGGCCGACGGCAGCGTGGTCAACCTGCGCGACACGGATGACGAGGTCTTCCGCGCCGCCGAGGAGCTCGGCATCAACATCTCCACCCGCTTCGAGTCCTCGTCGATCGACGAGATCTAAGCGGACCGGCACAGGTTTACGGAACTAGAAGAGGACAAGCATTGCTCGACGTTCACGCGTTTGACGAAATCCGTATCGGTCTGGCCACCGCCGACGACATCCGTCGTTGGTCGCACGGCGAGGTGAAGAAGCCCGAGACGATCAACTACCGCACCCTCAAGCCGGAGAAGGACGGTCTGTTCGGTGAGCAGATCTTCGGACCCTCCCGGGACTGGGAGTGCTCCTGCGGCAAGTACAAGCGAGTCCGCTTCAAGGGCATCGTGTGCGAGCGCTGCGGCGTGGAGGTCACCAAGTCCTCCGTGCGCCGTGAGCGCATGGGGCACATCGAGCTCGCCGCTCCGGTCACGCACATCTGGTACTTCAAGGGCGTGCCGAGCCGTCTCGGCTACCTGCTCGACATGGCGCCGAAGGACCTCGAGAAGGTCATCTACTTCGCCGCCTACATGATCATCTCGGTGGACGAGGAGGGCCGCCACGCGGACCTGCCAGGCCTCGAGAACGAGATCCGTCTC
Source organism: Rhodoglobus sp. (assembly GCA_049305635.1). Classification (GTDB taxonomy): domain Bacteria; phylum Actinomycetota; class Actinomycetes; order Actinomycetales; family Microbacteriaceae; genus Rhodoglobus. The sequence goes on from JBAQPI010000154.1 coordinate 9,534, forward strand.
GAGATCAAGACGCTCGAGGGCCAGCGCGACGCCCGCATCGCCGAGCGCCTCGCCAAGCTCGAGGAGGACCTCGCGGCCCTGGAGGCCGAGGGTGCCAAGAGCGACCAGAAGCGCCGCGTCAAGGATGGCGCCGAGAAGGAGATGGGTCAGGTCCGTCGCTCGTACGACGACCAGATCGGTCAGCTCGAGCGCACCTGGGAGGACTTCCGCAACCTCAAGGTCGGCGACCTCAAGCCCGAGGATGCCGTCTTCCAGGAGTTGCAGGACCGTTTCGGTTCGTACTTCGAGGCGTTCATGGGCGCCGAGGCGATCCAGAAGCGCCTGCAGGCCTTCGACCTCGAGGCGGAGAGCGAGAAGCTCCACGACGAGATCGCCAACGGCAAGGGCCAGAAGAAGATCCGCGCGATCAAGCGACTGCGCGTGGTCAACTCCTTCCTGCAGACCGGCAACTCGCCGGCTGCGATGGTGCTCGAGGTCGTCCCCGTGATCCCGCCGGAGCTGCGCCCGATGGTGCAACTCGACGGCGGCCGCTTCGCGACCAGCGACCTCAACGACCTCTACCGCCGGGTGATCAACCGCAACAACCGCCTGCGCCGCCTGCTCGACCTCGGCGCGCCCGAGATCATCGTCAACAACGAGAAGCGCATGCTGCAGGAGGCCGTCGACGCGCTGTTCGACAACGGCCGCCGCGGTCGCCCCGTGACCGGCACCGGCAACCGCGCCCTGAAGTCCCTGAGCGACATGCTCAAGGGCAAGCAGGGTCGTTTCCGCCAGAACCTGCTCGGCAAGCGCGTCGACTACTCGGGTCGTTCGGTCATCATCGTCGGCCCGCAGCTCAAGCTGCACCAGTGCGGTCTGCCCAAGCAGATGGCGCTCGAGCTGTTCAAGCCGTTCGTGATCAAGCGCCTCATCGACCTCAGCCACGCGCAGAACATCAAGTCCGCCAAGCGCATGGTCGAGCGCAGCCGCCCGCAGGTGTGGGACGTGCTCGAGGAGATCATCCGCGAGCGGCCCGTGCTGCTGAACCGCGCGCCCACCCTGCACCGCCTGGGCATCCAGGCGTTCGAGCCCCAGCTCGTTGAGGGCAAGGCGATCCAGCTGCACCCGCTCGTCTGCGCGGCGTTCAACGCCGACTTCGACGGCGACCAGATGGCCGTGCACCTTCCGCTGTCGGTCGAGGCGCAGGCGGAGGCGCGCGTGCTCATGCTCGCGTCGAACAACATCCTCAAGCCATCGGACGGCCGCCCGGTGACCCTGCCCACGCAGGACATGATCATCGGCCTGCACCACCTGACGACGCTCAAGGATGGCGCCACCGGCGAGGGCCGGGCGTTCTCCTCGGTCGCCGAGGCGATCCTCGCGCACGACCAGAAGCTTCCTTCCGGGGAGCCTGGGCTCGACCTGAACGCCAAGGTGCGCATCCGCCTGGAGAACGTGCACTTCGCCGAGGGCGAGGCCCCCGAGGGCTTCGTGCAGGGCAAGACCGTGCTCATGCAGACCACGCTCGGGCGTGCCCTGTTCAACGAGGCGCTGCCGGCGGACTACCCCTACATCGAGGCCGTCGCCGACAAGGGCCAGATCTCCGCGATCGTCAACGATCTCGCGGAGCGCTACCCGAAGGTGGAGGTCGCCGCAGCGCTCGACCGGATCAAGGATGCCGGCTTCCACTGGGCGACCCGTTCCGGCGTCACCGTGGCCCTGTCCGACATCGTGACCCCGCCGACGAAGCCCGCGATCATCGCCGGCTACGAGAAGCAGGCCGCGAAGGTGCAGGACCAGTTCGATAAGGGCCTCACGACCGACGCCGAGCGTCGTCAGGAGCTCATCGAGATCTGGAACAAGGCCACCGCCGAGGTCGCCACCGCGATGCAGGACAACTTCGCCACCGACAACAACATCAACCGCATGGTGTCGTCGGGCGCGCGTGGCAACTGGATGCAGGTGCGTCAGATCGCCGGCATGCGCGGCCTCGTGTCGAACCCGAAGGGTGAGATCATCCCGCGCCCGATCGTGCACTCCTACAAGGAGGGCCTGACCGTGGCCGAGTACTTCATCTCGACCCACGGTGCGCGCAAGGGCCTCGCCGACACCGCGCTGCGCACGGCCGACTCGGGGTACCTCACGCGTCGGCTCGTGGACGTCTCGCAGGATGTCATCATCCGCGAGGACGACTGCGCCACGTCGAAGGGTCTCGACCTCACGATCGCGGCGAAGGGCGCGGACGGCACGCTCGTCCGCGACTCCAACGTCGAGAACTCGGTGTACGCGCGCAGCCTCGCCGAGGACGCCAAGGACGCGAAGGGCAAGGTCGTCGCGGCCGCCGGCAGCGACATCGGCGACGTGCTCATCGAGACGCTCATCGCCGCGGGCATCGAGCAGGTCAAGGTGCGCTCCGTGCTCACCTGCGAGTCCGCCGTCGGCGTGTGCGCGGTCTGCTACGGCCGTTCGCTCGCGACGGGTCTGCTCGTGGACATCGGCGAGGCCGTCGGCATCATCGCGGCCCAGTCGATCGGCGAGCCCGGCACGCAGCTGACGATGCGCACCTTCCACACCGGTGGTGTGGCATCCGCCGACGACATCACGCAGGGCCTGCCCCGCGTGACGGAGCTCTTCGAGGCGCGCACCCCCAAGGGTGCGAGCCCGATCGCGGAGGCCGCGGGTCGCATCACGATCGAGGACACGGATCGCGCCCGCCGCGTCATCCTGACCCCCGACAACGGTGACGAGCCGATCGCCTACCCGGTGCTCAAGCGCGCGACCCTCCTCGTCGAGGACGGGCAGCACGTCGAGCTCGGCCAGCAGTTCCACGTCGGAAACCTGGACCCGAAAGAGGTGCTGCGGGTCAAGGGCGTCCGCGCCGTGCAGCAGCACCTCGTCGACGGCGTGCAGGGCGTGTACCGCTCGCAGGGCGTGCCGATCCACGACAAGCACATCGAGGTCATCGTGCGCCAGATGCTGCGCAAGGTCACGGTCGTCGACCACGGCGACACCGGCCTGCTCCCAGGCGAACTCGTCGACCGGCTCAAGTACAACGAGTTGAACCGCGCCGCGCTCACCGAGGGTCGCGCGACCGCGTCCGCCCGCCAGGAGGTCATGGGCATCACCAAGGCCAGCCTCGCGACCGAGTCGTGGCTGTCGGCCGCGTCGTTCCAGGAGACCACGCGTGTGCTCACGCAGGCCGCCATGGAGGGCAAGTCCGACCCGCTCGTCGGCCTCAAGGAGAACGTCATCATCGGCAAGCTCATCCCGGCCGGCACGGGCCTCCCGCGCTACCGCGATGTCTCCGTCGAGGCGACGGACGAGGCGAAGGCCGAGCGCTACCCGAACCGCATCTTCGCGGATGACGGCGCGTTCACCGAGTCGGACCTGAGCTTCGTCGACTTCGACAGCTTCTCGACCGACGACTTCACGCCGGGCACGTACAACTGACGCACCGCACCATGCGGAAGGGCCTCCTGCTCAGGCAGGGGGCCCTTCCGCTTGAGTCGCGCCGTCGCGCGGCACCTCCTGGCGCTCGTACTCGCTGCCGTCGACCACGATCGTCGCGACGAGCTCCCGCCCGGGGGGCAGCAGTCGCGCGGTCACCTGGCCGTCGGCGGCATCCCGCAGGGCCGCCGCCGTGGCCTCGGTGGCCCGCTCGAGATCGTGGGCGGAGAGCGCGCCGGGTGTGCTGTCGTCGAGCAGGGTGACGCTCACGCCGCGCCGCCGGGCCTGGCGCGCGGCATCGGCCACGAGTGGCACGCTCAGGGTTCTCGCCCGCAGGCCGTCGCGCAGGGCCGCCTCCGCGATCGCGAGCTCCTCACGCTCCTCAACGCTCAGCTCGCCGTCCTCGACCAGGCGCGCGAGCAGCGGGGTGGCGAACTCGTCGAGTGCGGCGAGGCGCTCGCTGCGTTCGGCGGCCATCGCACGGTTGGCGGCCTCCGCGGTCGCGCGCGCCGAGGTGTCCTGTGCGAGCCGCGCGATCTGGTCGCTCGTGCGCTTGAGGCCGAGGGCGAACAGGGTGCCGATGACGATGATGGCGGCCTGCCTGGCGGTCAGCCCGAGCGCGGCCCAGAGGCCGGTCTCGGTCGTCGCGCCCCACACCGCGAACGGGGTCGCCATGAGCACGAATCCCACCCAGGCCAGCAGGATCCGGCCGCGCAGTGCGACGAAGAACAGGGCGACGGCGCCGGCGCCGAAGTACCACTGGGAGTACCCGCCGACGATGACCTGCCACGAGATCGCCGTGACGGCGATGGGGCCGAAGGACATCGTGAGCACGGTGACCGGCAGCGACAGCCGGTCGCCCGAGTCGAGCGTGAGCGCGAGCGTGACCCCGGCGAGGAACACCAGGCAGGCGAGCGTCGGCCACGGGGACCGGACGGCACCGAGGTTCCATACCGCGAGCGCAGCAGAGGTGACGAAGAAGAGCCACATGAAGATGCGCGCCCCGTCGCTCGTGAGGGCGATCATGTCGAGCCTGGTCGGGCCCCGCTCGCGTCTCATTCGCGCTCCCAGCGCAGCGTGACGAGGGTGCCGGCCCGCGGGGTCGAGTGGATGCCGGCCCGCCCGCCGACGCCGGCAAGACGTCCGCGGATGCTCACGGCGATCCCCAGGCGCTGGCTCGGGACGAGGGCGGGGTCGAAGCCCGCACCCTCGTCCCGGATCTCCACGGCGATCGCCTCCGGACGGAGGTCGACGGTGACCGATCTCGCCACCCCGCGCGGCCCGGCGTGCTCGAGGCTGTTGCGGATCGCCTCCGACGTGGCCTCGGCGAAGGCGGCCGCGACATCCGGCGGCACGACCCCCGTGCCGCCGCCGTGCACGCGCAGCAGGATCGAGTCGTCGAGGCCGGTGACCACGGAGCGCACCCGGCTCACGAAGGCGGTGAGGGGCACCGGCTTGGAGACGCCGTCCTCGGGTTCGCGCAGCCGCGCGAGGTGCGCGAGCGCCTGCCCGGCCTGCTTGCGCACGGATGCCACGAGCTCCGGCTTGCCAAGCGAGGCGTAGTAGAGCGTGGCGATCACGTCGTCGTGCACGAGCGCATCCAGACGGGACTGCTCGCGCTCCCTGGCCTCGGTCGCCGCGGCACGGGAGGCGGTCACCCGCGCCGCCGTCGTCGCGGCGTCGAGGGCGCGACCGTTGGCGAGGGCGACGAGGGCGAGGGCGGTGAAGATCGTGATTAAGCTGAGCGTGAAGAAGGCGTCCTCGAGGGCGAGCGCGGGGTCCACTCCTCCGGCCATGGCATAGCGGGCCGGCGCGATCGCGAGACCGGTGAGCACGAGATGCGTCCAGGCGAAGAGCGGTCGCCAGGCGAGCGCCGAGGCGATCGTGCCGAGCGCCGTGACGGTGAACGGCCAGGGCTGCTCGTCGATGGGCATCGGCCGCACCGTCATCATGAAGGGTTCGAGCACCACGACGAGGGTGAACGTGATCGCGTATCCCCCGAGCAGCACGCGCAGCACCGGTGCCGGGATCAGGAAGCAGACCGCGGCGAGCACCGGCGGCACGAGGAAGACCACGGTCGCCGTCGCGATGCTCCAGGCGGGGTTCAGGTAGGCGGTGTCCGCGATGAGCGAGCCGAGGGTGAGCAGGAAGTACACGACGGCACTCACACCGAACACCACGAGCACGACCCGCAGCACGCTGGTCTCCGCCTCCGGTCCCGGCTGGCCCGGCATCATTGCTCCGGTCCGGGGAGGATGCCGTCCTCCACCGCGCGCTTGAACAGATCGACCTTGGTGTGCGCGGGCCTGCCCGCCATCGCGTACTTGTACCTGATCCGCCTCACGTATTCGTTGACGGTGCTCGGCGAGAGCCCGGTGTGGTTGGCGACCGCCTGGGATTTCTCGCCGGAGGCGTACATGGCCAGCACCTGCCGCTCCTTCGGGCTCAGCCCGGCCGAGGCGAGTTCGGGATCGGAGTCGAGCGCCGCCGCCCACTCCGTGGAGGCGACGCTGTTGCCCCGCGCCGCGCGACGCATGGCCTCGAGGATCACCTCGCGGGACTCGGATTTGCGCAGGATTCCGAGCACCCCGGCCCGCGACGCGGCGCGCAGGGTCACGGGGTCGTCCGCGCCCGTGAACGCGAGCACGCGAGCCTCCCGCTCTCGCAGCGCGGCGATGTTGCTCGTCGGCGTCGAACCGTCGGACAGCCGGAGGTCGAGCACGACGAGGTCCACTTCGTCGAGGCGGTCGAGGATCTCGTCGACGGTGAGCGCGGAGACCACGACCTCGAGGTCCGGTTCGCCGGCCAGGAGCGCGGTGAGCCCCAGTTGCACGGTCTCGTGATCGTCGACGTGCGCGAGTCGGATCACGTTCTCGGCTGCTGGCGGCGTCACGGTCCCTCCGGGCTGCAACTATCCCACAGAAGCACCGCTCGCAGCTCGCACCCCCCTAATGGGTGCCAGTGAAAGAAACGACTGCCGCTCGCGGGCGGCGGCTGCCAAGGTCGTCATACCCGATATACCATTCAGGAGGCCCCGCCGTGGATGACGCTGCGATCGCCGATGTCGTGGGCAGCCATCTCGACTCCTGGTACTCCCAGGTCGCCATGTGGTGGCCGCCGGGACACCCCGCCACCGGCACCTGCCTCGTGTGCTCGGCCGCGGCGGTGGGGGAGGTCATCGACATGGCGGCCTGGCCCCACGATGTCGTACATCCCCTCGCCACCTCCTTCGAAGGCGTCATCGGGCAGGTGGCGCAGACCGAGCCGGATGCGCGCGCCAGGCTGACGCTCGAGCTCGCCGCGAACGCGCCGGTGATGCGCGACGTGCTCGAGCACTGCGTGGCACCGCGGCTGCTCGAGTGGGACCTCGACCTCGGCTGGCTGCCCGCCGCGAGCTGATCCGCGTTCCCCCCGGACGCGGGGCTGTTGTGGCGCATGTGACACGCCGTACGGTAGGGGGAAGTCGCTGCACGGGGGGAACTGTGCGGCGCGCCGCAACCTGGGGGAGGTGATGGCGTGGCGTCTTTGGCGGAGATCCTCATCCTGCGCGGCGTCATGCCGATTCAGAGCCTCGACTCGTTCGAGAACGAACACGATGACGATCAGCTCGCCCACGACCTGGTCGAGCGGGGCGTCATCAGCGAAACGCAACTCGCGTCGGCTCGCGCCGCGCAGGCCGGCCTCCCGTTCGTCGAGCTCCTCGACTTCCCGGTCGACCATGCCGCGGTGAGCCTCGTGCCGAGCGCCCTGTGCCGTCGCCACAGCGTGCTCCCGATCGGCTTCTCGGGCGGCTACTTGATTCTCGCGATGGCCGACCCGGGCAACGTCTTCGCGCTCGACGACGTGCGCGCCGCGACCTCGCAGCAGGTCAAGCCCGTCGTCGCCGAGCGCAGCGATCTGCTGGCCGCGATCGACCGCTTCCACCGCGCCGACGGGGAACTGGAGTCCCTGAGCTCCGAGCTCGAGCAGGAGGCGGGCGGCACCGACCTCGTGCGGGCCGACTCCGAACCGCGGGAGGACGACGCCCCCATCGTGCGGTTCGTCAACCTGCTGATCAGCCAGGGCATCCAGGATCTCGCCTCGGACATCCACATCGAGCCCGGCGAGTACGACATGGGCGTGCGATATCGCATCGACGGCGTCATGCACGAGATGCAACGCGCACCCAAGAACATCCAGAACGGCGTGATCTCGCGGCTCAAGATCATGGCCGACATCGACATCGCCGAGCGCCGCAAGCCGCAGGACGGCCGCATGTCGGTCAGTCATGGCGGTCGCAAGATCGACCTGCGCGTCGCGACCCTGCCCACGGTGTGGGGCGAGAAGGTCGTCATGCGAATCCTCGACAACAACTCCTCGAGCATGGCGATCGAGGATCTCGCGCTGCTTCCGCACAACTTCGAGGCCTACCGCCGCTCGTACACCAAGCCTTACGGCATGATCCTGGTGACGGGACCGACCGGCTCGGGCAAGTCGACCACGCTGTACACCACCCTCAACGCGGTCGCGCGGCCCGAGATCAACGTCATCACCGTCGAAGACCCGGTCGAGTACCGCATGAAGGGCATCAACCAGGTGCAGGTCAACCCGAAGGCCGGCCTGACCTTTGCGAGCGCGCTGCGCAGCATCCTGCGTTCGGACCCGGATGTCGTGCTGCTGGGCGAGATCCGCGACCACGAGACCGCGCAGATCGCCATCGAGGCCTCGCTGACGGGACACCTCGTGCTCAGCACCCTGCACACCAACGACGCACCGAGCGCGGTGACCCGACTGACCGAGATGGACATCGAGCCGTTCCTCGTCGGCTCCGCCCTCGACTGCGTCGTCGCGCAGCGGCTCGCGCGCCGGCTCTGCGAGCGCTGCAAGGTGCCATACCAGCCCAGCCCGAGCGACCTCGAAGCGCTGCGCATGGGGCACGCGGAGATGTCGGAGACGGCGATCACCCTCTTCCACGCCGTCGGCTGCCAGAGCTGCTCGAACACCGGGTATCGGGGCAGGATCGCCCTGCACGAGGTGATGACCGTCACGGAGGACATCGAGCGGCTCGCGGTGGCGCGCTCATCGAGTGCCGAGATCGCCCGGACCGCGATCGCGCAGGGCATGCTCACCCTGCGCCAGGACGGCTGGGCCAAGGCGCAGATGGGGCTGACCTCGGTCGAAGAGATCATGAGGGTGGTGGCGTAGTGAACAAGCCGGTCTATGAGATCCCGGTCAACGGGGGGCTGCACGGCCAGGAGCCGGCCGCCCCGCCACCCGGCTTCGTGCCACCCGCGGCGCCGCCCTCGTACCAGGCCGCCCCACCACCCACGACGATCCCGGTGCCGCCGCCCGCGGCCGTACCGAGGGAACCCGTCGCCCCGACGCTCGCGAGCGCGCCGCCGCCCGAGGTACCGCCGGTGGCCGCTGAGCAGGCCCGGACCGTGCCGCGCTCCGGAGCCGACCCCGACCTCATCGCCGCGCTGCAGGAGGTGCTCATGGCGGGCGCCTCCGACCTGCACGTCACGGTCAACGCGCCGCCCATGATCCGGGTCGACGGCGGTCTGCGGCCGATCTCGGGCACGCCGTGGGAGCGTCACAAGGTCACGAGCGCGCTCTACAGCATCATGACCGAGTCGCAGCGCGAGGCCTTCGAACGCGACCTCGAACTCGACTTCGCCTTCACGGTCTCCGCCAACGCGCGGTTCCGCGTGAACTTCTACCAGCAGCGCAACGCGGTCGGCGGCGCCTTCCGTCTGATCCCGACCGAGATCAAGCAGCTCGCCGACCTCGGCGTGCCGGAATCGGTCGGGCGCTTCGCCGCGCTTCCCCGTGGGCTCGTGCTCGTGACCGGTCCGACCGGCTCCGGCAAGTCGACGACGCTCGCGGCCCTCATCGACCTCGTCAACCGCTCGCGAGCCGATCACATCATGACCGTGGAGGACCCGATCGAGTTCCTGCACGGCAACCATCGCTCGCTCATCAACCAGCGCGAGGTGGGGCACGACACCCACAGCTTCGCCGCGGCGCTCAAGCACGTGCTGCGGCAAGACCCCGACGTCATCCTGGTCGGCGAGTTGCGCGACCTGGAGACCATCTCCGTCGCGCTCACCGCCGCCGAGACCGGCCACCTGGTGTTCGCGACCCTGCACACCCAGGACGCGCCGCAGACCGTCGACCGCGTCATCGACGTCTTCCCGCCGCACCAGCAGGGCCAGGTGCGTGCGCAGCTGGCCGCGACCCTGCAGGGCGTCGTCTGCCAGACCCTCGTCAAGCACGCCAGCGGCAAGGGGCGCGTGGTCGCCACCGAGGTGATGATCACGACCCCCGCCGTCGCCAACCTGATCCGCGAGGGCAAGACCTACCAGATCCCCTCCGCGATGCAGGCCGGCCGGGAACTCGGCATGCACACGATGGACCAGCACCTCGCCGACCTCGTCAACGCGGGGCAGATCACCCAGGCGGCCGCCCTGGAGAAGGTGCACGACGTGGAGAGCTTCAAGCGTCTCGTCCACCGCCAGGACATGCCGGTGGGCGCCCACGGCGTCGATGCGTTCGGCAACCCGTTGGGAGGCATGTCGTGAACGTCCTCACCTGGGAGTATGCGGGGCGCGACAGCACCGGCAAGGCGGTCAAGGGGCGCGTCGACGCGCAGAGCGAGGCGGCGGCGGTCTCGAAGCTGCGCACCCTCGGGGTCGCGCCCCTGAGCATCAAGGAGGCCGGCAAGGGCACCGGACTCAACCAGGAGATCAATCTCAAGATCCTCGAGCGACGAGTCGGTCTGAAGGACCTGTCCATCATGAGCCGCCAGATGGCGACCATGGTGGGCGCCGGGCTCTCGCTGCTGCAGACCCTGCACATCCTCGCCGAGCAGACGTCCAACAAGCGGCTCGCGGGCGTGCTCGACACGGTCCGCACCGACGTGGAGACGGGGGTCTCGCTCTCCGACGCCGTGTACCGCCACCAGGAGGTCTTCCCGCCGATCATGATCAGCCTGATCAGGGCGGGCGAGACCGGCGGCTTCCTCGAGCTCTCCCTGGAGGCCGTGGCGACGAACTTCGAGAAGGAGGTGAAGCTCCGCGACAGGATCAAGTCGGCGCTCACCTACCCCGTCATCGTGTTCGTGATGTCGATCCTCGGGGTCATCGCGATGCTCGTCTTCATCGTGCCCGTGTTCAAGAAGATGTTCGAAGACATCGGCAGCAGCCTGCCCGCCCCGACTCAGATCCTCGTGACCGTCTCCGAGAACATGGTGTGGATCGGGCCGGCGCTCGCGATCGGCACGGTCGCCTTCACGGTCTGGTGGGGGCGCAACAAGAACACGGAGCGCGTGCGCAGGGTCGTCGATCCGCTCAAGCTCAAGCTGCCGGTGTTCGGCGGGCTGATCCAGAAGATCGCGATCGCCCGGGTCACCCGAAACCTCGCGACCATGATCGCCTCCGGCGTGCCGATCCTGCGCTCGCTCGCGATCGTCGGGGACACCTCCGGCAACTTCGTCGTGGCCGAGGCGCTGCGCCGCGTCTCCGACTCGGTGCGCAAGGGGCAGTCGATCGCGCGACCCCTGGCCACCGAGAAGGTCTTCCCGCCGATGGTGGTGCAGATGATCGCGGTCGGCGAGGATGCCGGCGCGCTCGAGCAGATGCTGCACAAGATCGCGGAGTTCTACGACGACGAGGTCGCGGCGCTGACGGAGCAGCTGACCGCCCTCATCGAGCCGCTCGTGATCGCGTTCCTCGGCATCGTCATCGGCGGCATGGTCGTCGCGCTGTACATGCCGATCTTCTCCATCATCGGCGAAGTCCAGTAGCCGGCAGCACGCGGCATCCCCCGAACGTGGGATTACCCACGGCCCGAGAAAGCCCAATGATTGCTCCGGGGGGTTCTTTGGGGGGCCGCCTGTCCAACTCACCGAAAGACAGGATGAAATTTCCATGATTGCTGCAATTCACAAGTCGCTCGCGGCCAAGCGCGAGGCGCTCAAGAACAACGACGAGCAGGGCTTCACGCTCATCGAGCTCCTGATCGTCGTGCTCATCATCGGCGTCCTCGCCGCGATCGCGATCCCGGTCTACCTGACCACGGTCGACACCGCGAAAGACAACGCCGCGAAGACCACGGTCACCGACGCCAAGGCCTTCGTCGTCGCCGCGTATGTCGAGGATGGCGTGCTGCCTGCCTCGCCGCTCACGGGGTACGTCCCCGGCGATGGCATCATCCTCAACTACGCGCCGGGTACCGGATCGACCTTCAGCATCTGTGCAGACAACGATGGTCACATCTACGCCACGACCGACGCGACCGGTGTCACGACAGCCACCACCTGCTAGTCACGCACACCACAGCGGGGGGATCCCACACGGGGTCCCCCCGCGCACCATCAGCAGCACCAGTGTTTGGGGGAGCACATGAAGGCGAACGACGACGGCATCGGTCTCATCGAGATCGTGGTCGCGATGTTCCTGTTCGCCCTCATGGCGGTCGCGTTCCTGCCCGCCATCATC